>DAIOXG010000319.1:0-3625 GCA_036758085.1 Prevotella sp.
ATCTGCAAACATAACATTTATCCTTGAATAAAAAGATAGCACATAAGTTTTAGCCAAACGCTTCTGCCATCGTCTGCCATCACAAGTCATGGCAAACAGGCGCAACAGTCATCTCACGACGAACGATACACACATTCATTTCGTTCGATACGAGAGCGTGTAACGTTCGTTATGAACATGCGTATCGAACGAAATGAGATGACTGGAAGGGCATTCTGACATGACTTGCTGGTTTCTTCTATGCCACCCTTAGGCTTCTGCACGGTCTATCCACAATCCCTAATCTCTAATCCAAAGATGTTTAGCAATTATTCGTTATCTTCGCATCGCCTTTGAACAATCTTTGCACGACCTTTATATTATCTTTGCATCATCATTTAAAAAACAACAATATGAGCATAAAATACGAGATTCATACAATAAAGAATTCAAAGGGGGCTGGAGAGGAACAAGAGTTTGTGAGGATTTTTGACTATCCCCCTCAAACCGACCGCCAACTGGAGAGTCATATCCAAAACAGCTGTTCGCTTTCGAAAGGTGATGTACAAGCCACGCTAATGACACTGCGCGACTGCATGATTCATGAACTTTCGCAAGGCAACCGCTTCCATATCCCGGAGATAGGCTACTTTTCTTTGGCTGTAAACCTTGACATGCCCGACGACAAACCTATGGAGAAAGTGCGCGGCGACTATATCAGCGTGCGCAATATCAAGTTCCGTCCAGATGCGGAATTGCTCAACGAGGTGAAAAGGAACGTGCGGTTTGAGCGTGCCAGGTTCTCCTCTAAGTCGCGGCAATATACGGAAGAAGAGTTGCTGAAAAAGATAAAGGAATACTTTGCGGAGAACAACTGTCTGACGAGGCGTAACCTGGAACAGTATTTCGGGTTGCGGCAAACTGCGGCTCTTAAATGCCTGAAGCATTTCACGGAAATGGGAATCCTGAAGAAGGAAGGAGCAAGAAACTCGCCTGTGTATTTCCTGAATAAATAAAACTTGCTTTTCTGTTCCAAACTTTACTGTTTTAACTAAAGATGCTCCTTCTTTTCTCGTAATGCACACTTGCTGCTATCCCTTTTGGCTCTATGAAAAGCACAATCTTTCCGTTGAATTTCACCCCTCGTTTTCTCGCCATAGCAAGGTCGAAGTGAACTTCACTTGGTTATTTTGCCTGCAGCTTGTTGTATTCCTCGTCCGTTACCGGTTCCAGCCACTCGTTAGGCTCTGAGCCGGGTTTGGAGTTCTCTACAGCCACATGGGTGGCGATGTGCTGGAACCAACTGTCCTTCTGTGCTCCGTGCCAATGTTTTACGCCTTCGGGAATGTCGATGACATCACCGGGGTTGAGAGCGATGGCTGGCTTTCCCCATTCTTGATACCATCCCCTACCCGACACGCAGATGAGAATTTGGCGTGCGCCATGATGGATGTGCCAGTTGTTGCGGCATCCAGACTCGAAGGTTACGTTCGACATCGGTAGGACGGTCTGCTCTCCTTCTTTCAAGTTCTTTGGGGCGATGCGAGCCAAGTGGCTGTTGCCGATGAAGTATTTGGCGAAGGCGGTGTTCGGAGTGCCCTTAGGCCAAGCTCCTGCTGTGGCATCGGCGGCGTTGTCGCATTGTGACAGGCCCTTGTCGCTCAAGAATTTCATCAGTTCGTCTACTTGTTCCTGCGTGTTGCCCATGTTGACGGCACCTCTCTGATGGGAAGCCAACTGTGGGGCTACGCCCTTGATTGAAGCCAAGGCGGCTACGGTGACAATCTCGCGGTCAGCTGCCGAGAGCTGGTCGCCGGCAAAGATGTCGCCGAAGAGGTGAGCCTTCAAATAATAGTCGTCCTGCGGACAGAAGTCGTAGTTGAACGGTTTGCCGCTAAGCTTTGTCTGGATTTCGGTACCCCTCTTGAGAGCCAGCTCGGCATTGTTCCAAACCTCCGGGCGCTTCCAGGCCTTGCCTTCATCGATGCTCTTGCCCTCCGCCTTACGTGCATCGAGCACCTTCGACAGAGTGCCCAGTGCATTGAGCGAGCGCGGAAACCCCGTGTAGGCATAGAGTTGGGAGAAAGCCTCCTTGATTTCATTGACGGTTACTCCGCCATCGAGTGCCTCATTGATGGCTGGTGCCAGGCGATTGAGGTCGCCTTGGGCTTCGAGGCTTGCCAAGGTGGCGAGGTGCAACTGGCGCTGAGACAGCGTATTGGCTGCCATAGATTCATTGATTGTTGCCATAAATATTATCAATATAATTAACAGCTTCTTCATAGCGTTACTTGTTATTAATGTGTAATGCAGAATTTCAGTTGCAAAGTTACGCTTTATCCTTTAGACATGGCGTAACTATATTACGGATATTGTTACCTATATTCTCGTTTTGCGGATGGCATACAACGTCAGTCGTCCAACTTCCAATTGAGCATAAACTGCTCCGCCTCCTTATAGTTCATGTTGAAGAAACGTTTCTCCTTGTTGAGCGAGCGCATCTCTGCCATTTCCTCGTCAGAAAGCGAGAAGTCGAACACGCTGATGTTCTCCTTGATATAGTCGTGGCGTGTGGCACCGGGGATTACAGAAAAGCCTTCCTGCAAATGCCAACGAATGATAATCTGGGCTGGTGTCTTACCATGCGCCTTGGCAATCTTCTGTATTGTTGAGTCTTTAAAGAGCGCACCCTTCGACATCTCGCCACCCAACGGGAACCAGCACTCGAGCTGAATATTGTTCTCTTTAGTCTTCTGCTGCCACTCCTTGCGCTGTGCATACGGATGACATTCTATCTGCATTACGGCAGGCTTTATCTCGGCAAACTGCATGATGTCGTTGAAGAGCGAGTCGGAAGCGTCGAAATTGCTGATGCCAAGCGTGGCATCCACGCCCCATTGTTAAGAAGAACATAGGGTTGTCCGTTCACTTCTTTCTCAGTTGCATTAACAGTTGTCGCTGCAATAAACAATGCTCCAATAACAATGAATAAGAATTTTGATAGTCTCATACTCGAAAATCTCCTTTAAATCAAACAAAAGCAGGTTACATTCATTAAAGGACTAATCCCTATCAACGCAACCTGCATAAATTGATTGTCTGTAAAATATTATAAAAAAAATTATAGTTTCTCTCTCAGTTTACGTGCTTGGCTCTTGTCATTTGCCATGCCCTCGTAGCTGAAGCCGTACATTCCGGCAAAGCGGCTCATGGTGTACTCGCCGTCATCGAGCATTATCTTTGTAGGTGCTGCTCCCTGATAAAGGAAGAACAGTCTTTTGCCTTTGAAAGATCCTGGCTCTATCGGACCGTAGAATCGTTCGAGCAATACACGTACCGAGGCGCAGATGTTGTGCCAATACACGGGCGAACCCATCACCACGATGTCGGCTTCCTGCATCTTCTTGTACACCTCGTCGAACTGGTCGCCCTCCAATGTCTGTCCGTACACGTTGATACGGTAGTCGGTTAGATTGAGCGTTTCATACTTCCTGCCTTCGAGCAGTACCTTGGCGAGGGCTGCCGTGTTGCCGTCGCGGTTAGGACTGCCGTTGATGAAGAGAATCTTCTCCGTCTTGTCTGTCTGTTTGTCCATACTCTTGTTGTTTGATTTGCATGATGCGCCAGCCACAAGCATGAGCAGCAT
>DAIOXG010000320.1:0-3618 GCA_036758085.1 Prevotella sp.
CCAGCCTTTATTGTACTTATACTGTGCAGGTTACGGCGATTCTGGGAGATATGGGGAATTTTTTCGCTAACAAAAAGTTCGGAGAGATTAGCTTATGATTCGAATTTTTTTCTATCATTAAAGTTAAGTAATTAGGGTATAGTATTATTCTGCAGAATGATATTTTGCCTTATGGTGGGTATTATATCACTTCGTCCAAGACCTGATGCAGATTGCCGATCAGGTAGAAAGGCAGGTTTATCAGACGGAACTCCTTGCCTTTAGGCGTCTTTACAACATTCACAGAGTATGGGTTCGACCAAACGCGGATGGCTATGTCTATATCCGAATTGTCCATGAAAACCTGGAGCGAACGCAGATGGGCATTGGTGCCGCTCTTTACTTCTATGGGGTAGAGTTTGGAGTTGTGAACGAACAGGAAATCTATCTCGGCACCATTGTTGGGTTTTGCCCAGAACGAGCGATGCTGACCCACTCGGTCTTCCATTGACAAGAGCTCTTGAGCCGTGATTTGCTCGGCAATATGACCTCTCCAGCTGTCAACCATCTCCGTAGAACCGATGATTTCCTTTCTGATGCCTGCCTGATAGTTGACCAAGCCGGTATCAAACCAGATGAGTTTTGGCATTCGTTTGGTTTCGGGGATGATAGGCATCTGTGTGGAAGATACAGGATAGACCAATTCCAGAATCATGGCTTTCTCTAAGAGGCGGAATGCTTCGCCTACCTCTCGTGATTTATAGCCAGAGTTGGCGAAGTTGCCCAAGGTGATAGTCTCGCCCGAGAACGCCCAGCCATACGATAAGATGAAGCGCACTACATCTCTCAGCTTATTGCTTCTGGCATATTTCTCCGAATCGTCCTTGTAAGCTTGTATCAAAGTTTCGTACACATCTTCTATGGCTATGATGTCTTGTGTCTCTGCGTAATGCTGCACAGCTTCGGGCATTCCGCCGATAATGGTGTACTGATTGAACTGGTGCATGAGCTGTTCGTGAAAAGCAATGGAATATTCAGCTTTCTGTGAGAGAATGGTAAGAAGATTGTTTTTGCCTATGGCACCTAAAAACTCATAGAAAGAGCAAGGACGCAATGCCAAATACATAACTCTTCCTACCGGGAAACTGACATTGACGTCTACAAGGTTCTCCAACAAACTGCCTGCGGCTATGACATATAGGTCGGGCCTCTGCTCGTAGAAGTATCTGAGCAGAGCGATTGTCTTGGGAGAGTTCTGTATCTCGTCAATAAAGATAAGCGTACTGCCTTTTTTTTGCGACTTCCCTAAACTGGCAAACAGCATATTGACCAGATCGTTTAATGGAATGTCCATCTCGAACAATCTGACGCTCTCGCTCATTTCAAGGTTGAAGTATAGGTAGTTGTCGAACTGGGAGCTAAATTCGTTGACAACAGTTGTCTTACCTACTTGTCTGGCTCCTCTCAAGATGAGTGGCTTATGCCTTTCGTCTTGCTTCCATGCTTCTAATTTGCTTAATATCTTGCGTTTGAACATAGCGTTTGTTTTAATTCATGGGCAAAGATACAACTTTTTTGTCTCAAATCAGTGGCAAAAGCTATAAATTTTTGTTGCAAATCATGGGCAACATGGCTTCAGTTTTGTTGTAAATCAGTGGCAAGCGAGGATTTTCTGTTATGTTTTTTAGCGGATGAGTTTATGGAAATCACATTTATTTGCACGAGTTTTTGATGTAAACTTACATTTATTTGCATGAGTATCTGTGATAAAGATACTAAAAGATGTAGTTGTGCCACAAAAAAACTGTATATTTGTATTTCGTTACTAACGTAGAACAAATAATTGATACGACATTGCAATAATGAAAAATTTTGCAGCTATAGATTTTGAAACCGCCAACAATGAGCGTTCTTCGGTATGCTCTGTTGGCGTGGTTGTTGTTAGAGGTGGGGAGGTGGTGGACCGCTTCTATTCGCTCATCAAGCCGGAGCCGGAGTATTACAACTACTGGTGCAGTCAGGTGCATGGTCTTTGCGCTGCAGACACGGACGATGCGCCGGTTTTTCCCGAAGTGTGGAAGCAGATAGAGCCGAAGATAGCCGGTCTTCCACTCGTGGCTCATAACAAGGCGTTCGACGAGAGCTGTCTGAAAGCCGTCTTCCGTGTCTATCAGATGGACTATCCCGACTACGACTTCTACTGCACCTGCATCGCCTCACGCAAGGTCTGGCCCAAAGGTCGTCATACGCTTGACGTCATAGCCGCTCGCTGCGGCTATGACTTGACACAACATCATCATGCCCTCGCAGATGCGGAGGCCTGTGCAGCTATTGCGCTGGAAATATTATAGCAACTGAGTTATTGCTTGTAACTGATTCTTCTCAGCACCCACAATGCTGAGAAAAGCATTGCTATGCCTATAATCCAGGAAATGGCAGCACTGGCTACGATGCCGAGCTGCTGTGTGAAGCCGGCTACGACAAAGGTGAGGAATGACACGGCGGCGACAGTTATGGCGTAGGGCAACTGCGACGACACGTGGTGGACGTGCTTGCACTCGGCACCTGCCGACGCCATGATGGTGGTGTCGGAGATAGGAGACACGTGGTCGCCGCAGACTGCACCTGCCATGCACGCCGAGATGGAGATGATGCGCAGCGGTGCGGCTGCAGGGAATACGGCGATGCAGATAGGGATGAGTATGCCGAATGTTCCCCAAGAGGTGCCGGTGGCAAAGGCGAGCAACGCTGCAACGATGAATATTATTGCCGGCAGCAGCATCTGCAGACCAGAGGCTGTGCTTGCCACAACGCCCGACACGTATTCGGCAGCGCCAAGTGAGTCGGTCATGCTTTTCAGTGTCCATGCAAGGGTGAGAATCAGTATGGCAGGCACCATGGCTTCGAAGCCTTTGATAAGACAACTCATGGCATTGTCGAACTTCAGTGTGCGGCGTGTCACGAACATGGCTATTGTAAGAATCAACGCTGCAAGCGAACCGATAACCAAGCCTACCGAAGCGTTGCTTGCTGCAAACGCATCTACGAAGTTGTGGTAGCAAGTGCTTGTTGCGTCGAAATATCCTCCAGAGTAAATCATGCCAGCCATGCAGAACACGATGAGCACCAGGATAGGCACTACGAGGTCGGCAACCGAACCCTTTGTCGTTGCAGGCTTCTTGCTGTCTTGCTTGGCACCCACACCGTGCTCTACGATTTGCAGCTTGGTGTCAATCACCTCATCCACCTGACCGCCGGTGCGCTCGTACCATTCCTGCAGACGTGCGTCGTACTTGCTCATCGCCTTGAAGTCGAAGCCCGACACGACGATCATAAATATGAAGATGATGGTGAAGAAAGCGTAGAAATTGAACGGTATAGCCTGACAGAACAACGCCAGACCATTCTCGCCGCCCGACACGAAACCCGACACGGCAGCCGCCCAGCTCGATATGGGCGATATGATGCAGACCGGAGCAGCGGTAGAGTCGATGAGGTAGGCAAGCTTTTCTTTTGTAACGCCATGGCGTACGGTTATCGGACGCATCACAGAACCTACTGTGAGACAGTTGAAGTAGTCGTCGATGAAGATGAGTAGACCGAGAATGATAGTTGCAATCTGCGCACCTATCTTTGTCT
>DAIOXG010000321.1:0-3617 GCA_036758085.1 Prevotella sp.
TTGATATTAAGGACAAAACCTTTGAAACTTTAATCCCGGAAGAGGAGATTCTGCGTCGTGTAAAAACTGTTGCAGACAAGATGAATAATGACCTTAAAGGCAAGAACCCTCTGCTGCTCGGAGTGCTTAACGGATCGTTTATTTTTGCTGCCGACCTGATGCGTATGCTTACCATCGACTGCGAAATTTCGTTTGTCAAGATGTCGTCGTATGAAGGCACGGCTTCTACTGGGGCTGTGAAGAAACTCGTCGGACTTAAAGAGAATATCGAAGGAAGAACTATCGTTATCGTTGAAGATATTGTGGATACGGGGCTTACTATGGAACAGATGCTCAAGTATCTTGAAGAATTCAAACCGGCTGAGGTGCATATATGTACGCTGCTCCTGAAACCTGAGAATCTTAAGCGCGACCTCAATATCGAGTATGTAGCGATGGAGATTCCTAATGATTTCATCTTAGGATATGGTCTTGACTATGACGGACTGGGACGTAACCTTCGTGATATCTATGTCGTAAAGGAATAATGGTTATTCGATAGCTTGGAGAACTTCGGTAGCCCCGGTAGTTCTGATGACTCCAATAACTCCGAGATTTCTGAGTCCTCCGAGATTTTCCATGTAAATAAAGAAAAACTAATCACTAAATTATAAAGTAAAAAAATGAAGAATATTGTTATTTTCGGTGCGCCTGGTTCAGGAAAGGGCACACAGAGCGATTTGATGATCAAGAAGTATGGTCTTGGACATATCTCTACGGGTGATGTGCTGCGCAACGAGATTAAGAATGAAACAGAACTTGGCAAGACGGCTAAGGCTTATATCGACAAGGGACAGCTTATTCCTGATGATTTGATGGTTAACATCCTTGCCAGTGTTTACGACTCTTTCGGTAAAGAGCATGAGGGCGTTATCTTCGACGGCTTCCCACGCACAATCCCACAGGCTGAGGCTCTGAAGAAGATGCTTTCTGAGCGCGGTCATAAAATTGCGGCAATGATTGAACTTGATGTTCCTGAAGATGAGCTGATGGTACGTCTCGTTAAGCGTGGCAAGGAGAGTGGTCGCTCTGACGACAATGAGGAAACTATCAAAAAGCGTCTTGATGTTTACCACAACCAGACGGCTCCTCTTATCGACTGGTACAAGAACGAGAACATTCATCATCATATTAACGGCCTTGGCGAACTCGACCGTATCTTCGGTGATATCTGTAGTGTTATCGACAATCTGTAATATCGATACGGTATAAGGTCTTTGGGCTGATGCTCTTGACCTGACTAAATATTCGCGCCCCGCAGGTAAACTTACTTGCGGGGCGCGACTGCTTTTTTGCATTTACCGGAAACGCCACATCGCGTGGAACTCCCGGTTAGAATATAATATAATCTACTAACAATAATTCTATTCTACTACTACTTTCTTTGCGGCTTTGCCGTTTTCAACCACGATGTTGAGGCCTTTGTGCAAGCCGTTCTGGCGGACGCCGTTTACATTATAATATAATGTGGCTGTGTTGCCGGCTGTATTGATGCTGTTAATTCCGTTTGTAGAGTCAACGGCAACTCCGGCAATCTTTACATCGCTGACACAAATCGTCTTGCCGGTGGCAGCACCGTTATACCAAGGATAGATGCGCACACGGAGGGTTTCGTCTTCGTTTAGCTCCAATACTGGAGTTGCCTTTACTTCCATCATGTCGTTTGCCTTCATGGCACCGGAGAAATCGGCGATGTTTACGGCATTGGCGAAGTTGTCCTCTTTTGAGTAGTAAATCTTGCAGCGCATACCGTTGCCGCCGCATCCGCATACATACATGCTTATCTCGTTGACATTGAGCTTTGTTCCCTTTGCCGGCTTTGCTGCAAATTCGATGTATCGGGTAGAAACTTCGTCAATCTCGCCTGCTGGCCATGACTCTCCTTCGATTATGTTGCGCTGGGTCTTGCGGGTAGCATCGAAGCCTGTGCCTTCCGGCCATGTCGTATTGGCATTTGGCGATGAGTATTTCTGGAGCTTCATCTCGCTGTATGTTTCGCCAAGTGAGCTGACAGGACCTTCTGTTGCGCACTCGTCGTCTTTTTCCAAACGCCAGTAGGCTGATGTCGGAACTCCGTCGGCAAGCTCTATGCATTTTCCTGTTACAGGTACGTTTACTGTCTTGTCGCCGCTTGTTACGGTTATCGTCTCGTTTACGTCGCCGGCTGCAGCGAATTCATATTTTACTTTCACGTTTCCGATGAGGTTGCCGCCCTTATAGCTGAGAGTTGCAGTCTGTGCATAGTTTTCGCCGTGGGCAGAAAGGAGAAGTCCGTTGCTTGCCGCCACGCTTACTGTTCCTTCTTCTGGAGTAAGGTCGAAGCCGTTAATCTGTAAGTCCTTGGTTACGGTCTGACCCTTGTAAGCCTGTCCGAAGTCGAGTGTCGACGGGTTAACGCTCAGGTCGCTTGTCAGATTGATGTTTTCTGTCAGTATTCCTGCTTTCTGCATGAGCTGTGCGGCGAGACGTGCGATGAGTGTTGCTCCCATTGCTGATGTATGTGTCGAGCCGTTGCCGTCGAAGAGTAGTTCGTTGGCTTTTGCATCTCCGTAGCTCTCGTAGAGTTCCTTTGTTGCTGTGGTGAGGTCGAGATATTGTACTCCCATTTCGTCTGCCACTAGTTTCATCTGATATGGGTAGTCGTATGTGTGGTCATCGGCAGACACCTTGTTGCCGGTAGTCAACTTGCCGTCTTTTATGAGGTCGAACTTGTCTCCCAGGTCATGACGTCCGTTTCTGCGAATGGTATTGCCGTCGAAATATTTTCGGCATATAGCTCCTACTAATACAGGGGTTGCGCCAAGTGCACGCGTCTCCTCTATATATTTACGCAAGTACTCCTTATATGTGCCGCTGGCGGTTGTTCCGCGGTAGTCGGTGGCGTTGGCTTTTGTCTCGTCGCCGATGCTCTTGTAGTATGCCTTCAGCTCGTCGCCGTCGCAGCCGTTGCTCTTCTCGTCGTTGTGGGCAAACTGTATCAGAACGTAGTCGCCGGGTTCTATCTGTTTCTTTACCGACTGCCAGTATGGACTTTCCTCGTAGAAGCTCTTGCTGCTGGCACCGTTCTTTGCACGGTTATTTACCGTAATGTCGCCTTTGAAAAACTGCTGGAACATCTGTCCCCAACCGCGTGTTACGGTTGTGTTCTCGTCATAGGTCGCCATCGTTGAATCACCGATAGTATGTACCTTTCGTGCCTCGGCATAGAGTGAGGCGCATACAGCCAATGCGGCTGCCGCAATGAATTTTAGTTTCATTTTTTTGTAGTTATTATTTTTAATGTTATTATGCGGTTAGTATTTTCTGGGTGCAAAATTACGAAGTTTATCCGTTGGATATGGGTTAATTTTAGGTCATAAAGGTGGAAAATCTCATGAATTCTCTCATTTGTGCCGGTTGAGGACGATAAGGATAAGAAAAAAGGCTCAGTATACAAATGCTATGGCATAAAAAGAAAAACGGATCAAGACACTTGTCTTAATCCGTTTCTTCTGATTTCGTCGGGATTACTGGACTCGAACCAGCGACCCCGTCGTCCCGAACGACGTGCGCTACCAACTGCGCTAAATCCCGATTGC
>DAIOXG010000322.1:0-3612 GCA_036758085.1 Prevotella sp.
AGCTCACAGAGGAAATGGGGTATTTTGTGGATCTTGACCATCCTTATATCACATACGACAATAAGTATATTGAAACATTGTGGTGGCTGCTTAAACAATTATACGGAAAAGACTTGCTCTATAAAGGATATACGATACAGCCGTATAGCCCAGGGGCTGGAACAGGATTGAGTTCACACGAGCTTAACCAACCGGGATGCTATCGCGACGTTAAGGATACTACATGTACAGCGCTCTTCGAAATCTCGGAGCCAAAAGAGGAATGGACAAAGTGGGGAAAGCCGTGTTTTATGGCATGGACTACAACACCGTGGACTCTCGCTTCAAATACTGCGCTCTGTGTCGGTCCGTCGATAAAATATCTTGCTCTTGAAACTTATAATCCATACAATGGTGAGAAGCTGACGGTTATTATTGGTGAACCGCTCGTTAATGCTTATTTCAAATCTGAGGGAAAAGAACTTCCAATGGAGGATTATAAGCATGGTGATAAAATCATTCCTTACCGTGTGGTTGGTGAGTATACTGGACGTGAACTTGAGGGTATACACTATAAACAACTTATGCCGTGGGTGAAACCTACAGCTAAGGTAGACAAAAATTCACCTGCTTTTGTTACTGAATATGCAAGCTCTCACCCTGAGAAAGTCTTTGATGGTGAGAATGGTAAAGATAAATTCGTGGAGATGGAGGAGAATGCCTTCCGCGTTATTCTCGGCGATTATGTTACTACAGAAGACGGTACGGGTATCGTTCACATTGCCCCAACATTCGGTGCCGATGATGCTAAGGTGGCAAAAGATGCTCATATACCTTCTCTATTCCTTATTAATAAGAAAGGAGAAACCCGTCCGATGGTTGATTTGCAGGGTAAGTATTATTTGATGGAGGAACTTGACGATAATTTTGTCAAGAACTGTGTTGATGTTGAGGCTTACGGGCATCATGCCGGAGACTATGTGAAAAATGCTTATGCTCCAGAATTTAATAAAGACGGAAAATATGATGAAAAGGCTGCTGCTAAGGCTGAAGACCTGAACATCGTAATCTGTATGGAGATGAAGCAGAATGGTACGGTGTTTAAGATAGAGAAACACGTACATAATTATCCGCATTGCTGGCGTACGGATAAACCGATTCTGTACTACCCTCTCGATAGCTGGTTTATCCGTTCTACGGCAAAGAAAGACCGTATGGTTGAGCTGAACAAGACGATTAACTGGCAACCGGAATCTACAGGCTCCGGACGCTTCGGTAACTGGTTGGAGAATTTGAACGACTGGAACCTCTCTCGTTCACGCTATTGGGGAACTCCGCTTCCTATATGGCGTAATGAGGATGGAGAGGAAATTTGCATAGGTTCTTTACAGGAATTATATGATGAAATAGAGAAGAGTGTTTCCGCTGGCTTTATGACATCCAATCCAATGAAGGATAAAGGTTTTGTTCCTGGCGACTACTCTAAGGAAAACTACGACAAGATAGACTTGCATCGTCCGTATGTTGACAATATAGTACTTGTTAGCAAGACTGGTAAGCCGATGAAGCGTGAAACCGATCTTATCGATGTATGGTTTGATTCAGGCTCTATGCCGTATGCGCAGATTCATTATCCGTTTGAGAACAAGGAAATGATTGACGACAAATTGGCTTTCCCTGCTGATTTTATCAATGAGGGAGTAGACCAGACACGTGGATGGTTCTTTACGCTTCATGCTATTGCTACCATGGTATTTGATAGCGTGGCGTTTAAGAATGTAATCTCGTCTGGACTCGTGCTTGATGCTAAAGGTAATAAGATGTCTAAGCATGTAGGAAATGTTGTTAATCCTTTTGAGATGATTGACAAGTATGGTGCTGATGCCGTACGTTTCTATATGATGACCAACTCAGAACCTTGGGATAACCTCAAGTTTGATGCTAATGGAGTTGATGAGGTAAGACGTAAATTCTTTGGAACGCTTTATAATACATATTCGTTCTTTAGTTTATACGCAAATGTCGATGGCTTCGATTATTCGCAACCTGATGTGCCGTTGGCAGAGCGTCCGGAGATTGACAGGTGGATTCTGTCTGTACTGCACACATTAATTAAAGGTGTTGACCGTGAACTGCAGAATTATGATCCGACACGTGCCGGACGACTGATTGATGCCTTTGTTAATGATGACCTCAGCAATTGGTATGTACGTCTGAACCGTAAGCGCTTCTGGGGAAAAGAAATGAGCAAGGATAAACTGTCGGCATATCAGACCCTTTACACATGTCTTGAAACTGTTGCAAAACTCATTGCACCATTTGCTCCGTTCTATGCTGATCAGCTCTATCTTGATTTGACTAAGGCTACAGGACGAGGAGGTGAGTGTTCTGTTCATCTTGCTAAGTTCCCTGTTGCCGATGATAGCTTTATCGACTCTGATTTGGAGGCACGTATGAGCATGGCACAGAAAGTAACTTCGATGGTCCTTGCCCTTCGTCGTAAGGTGAATATTAAAGTGCGTCAGCCGCTACAGGCGATAATGATTCCTGCTGTTGATGATGAACAAAAGAATCATATAGATGCTGTTAAGGAGTTGATAAAGAACGAGGTAAATGTTAAGGAAGTTCGATTTGTTGAAGGCTCTGGTGTCCTTGTGAAGAAGGTAAAGTGTAACTTCAGAACTATGGGTAAGAAGTTCGGAAAACTTATGAAAGGTATTGCTGCTGCTATGGGAGCTTTATCACAGGATGAGATTTCTGCTCTTCAGACCGAGGGTAAGATTAATGTTTGTGTTGACGGACAGGAGGTTACTGTTGAAGTCGCTGATGTAGAAATCATTAGTGAAGATATTCCTGGATGGCTCGTAAGTAACGAGGGTAATATTACTGTTGCTCTCGAAGTTGAGCTCAATGATGAGCTACGCAATGAAGGAATGGCGCGTGAGCTTATCAATAGAATTCAGAATATAAGAAAGGAAACAGGACTTGAGATTACTGACCGTATTAACGTTGAGGTGACACCTGTGGAGCAAGTAGAAGCGGCACTTGGTGGATATGCGGAATACATCAAAACGCAGGTGCTTGCTGATGATGTGAAACTTGCGGATAATGATGGGGACGAAATCGATATCGATGGACTTAAAATCAATATTAAAGTAACTAAGGTCTAATATAATTAGGGGATGGCGTGCTTTGATGGCTTGCCATCCCTATATTATAGACTTTAAAAAATCTAACTATTATGGCAACAGAGAAAACACGTTACAGCGATGAGGAACTGGAAGAGTTCCGTGAAATAATAAACGAAAAGCTTGATCTTGCTCGTCGCGACTATAATCAAATGATGCGTTCTTTAATGAATGTTGACGGGAATGATGTTGATGATACATCGCCTACGTATAAAATTCTTGAAGAGGGGAGTGCAACGCAGTCGAAAGAGGAAATGATGCAGTTGGCTAGTCGACAGCAGAAGTTTATTCAGGGGCTGGAAGCTGCTCTTGTGCGTATTGAGAATAAAACGTATGGCATTGACCGTATTACGGGGGAACTGATTCCGAAGGAGCGGCTCCGCGTAGTTCCTCATGCCACCTTGAGCGTAGCATCGAAGAATGCAAGAAAGATATAAAAATAATG
>DAIOXG010000323.1:0-3596 GCA_036758085.1 Prevotella sp.
TTCACATTATTATATATAGTAGGTGTTTCTTCAAATCGTTCAATATGGATGATAGACAACGTATCAAATAATAATGCTATTGGTATGTTTTAAAAAACAGCGCCGATGAATTCGGCGCTGTTTATATGAAAATATTGAAAGATTAGTCAAGCCATTTGATGTAGCAGAAGTCCTGACGGTGAGGAAGCTCACTGTTCTTCGGATACATTCTCACGCAAGTTTTGTAAGAACCGGCAACTCCAGCCTCGATGTTTGCTTCAAAAGTATAGAGGTTACCATTCTTTTCTGTCATCTTGAATTCGTATTTGTTGTGGATATGCTCCTCGCCGTTCTTGTCGGTCTTTACAACGACAACCTCAAGTCCGACAGCATCGTCCAGTCCCTGTTCGTCAATAACATACTTCACGGTATATTGCTCACCGGTAACCATGCCCGTAGAAGGGATGGTAGATTCCTTAGATACTACATTGATAGAATCCCAACGCTCAGCAACAGTCTCTTTCCATTGTGCAATTTCCTTAGCCAGACGGTTGTCGTTGGCAGCGAGCTTGTGGAAGCGGTCTGCCTCTTTGCTGTAGAACTTATCGTAGTAGTCGTCAAGCTGGCGCTTCATTGTATAGTGAGGGGCAATCTGGGCGATAGAGTTCTTGATAACCTTTACCCAGCCTTCGCTATATTCCTTATTGCCCTTGTTGTAGTATAGAGGAATGATTTCGTTCTCCAGCAAGCCATAGATTGTAGCAGCATCAAGCTGATCCTGATATCCCTGATTCTGGTAAGTACGCTTTTCAGTAAGAGCCCAACCTGCTCCCTGGCGATAGCCCTCAAGCCACCATCCATCAAGAACGGAAAGGTTTACAACACCATTCATCTCGGCTTTTTCACCAGATGTTCCAGATGCCTCAAGCGGACGTGTAGGGGTGTTCATCCAGATATCTACACCAGAAACGAGGCGACGAGCAAGACGCATGTCGTAGTCCTCAAGGAAGATAATCTTGCCGAGGAACTCAGGGCGCTGGCTAATCTCGTAAATCTTCTTGATGAGGCCCTGACCGGCACCGTCAGCAGGGTGAGCCTTACCAGAGAAGAGGAACTGAACAGGATGCTCCGGATCGTTGACAATCTTAGAAAGACGGTCGAGGTCGGTGAACAGCAGATGTGCACGCTTGTAAGTAGCGAAGCGGCGGCAGAAACCGATCATCAGGGCATTAGGGTTAATTTTCTCGAGCAGAGAGACAACACGTGAAGGATCGCCCTGATTCTTGAGCCAAGTCTCGCGGAATTTAGTACGGATATAATCAGTGAGTTTCTTCTTTAGAGCCATACGTGTGCTCCAGATAACATCATCAGGAACATTGTATATAGCCTGCCAAATCTTCTCGTTGCTCTGGTCGCTCATGAAAGTCTCGTCGAAGTACTGAGCG
The DNA here is from genome assembly GCA_036758085.1 of Prevotella sp. Taxonomy (GTDB): domain Bacteria; phylum Bacteroidota; class Bacteroidia; order Bacteroidales; family Bacteroidaceae; genus Prevotella. The sequence continues at coordinate 1,425 of DAIOXG010000323.1, forward strand.
TAAAGCTTGCGCCATTCCGTTGCAGCCCATGTCGGGAAGTGAACGCCATTTGTTACGTAGCCTACATGATTTTCCTCAGGATAATAACCATTCCAGATGCTGCTGAACATCTTCTGGCTAACCCATCCATGAAGTTTACTTACACCGTTAACTTCTTGGCAAGTGTTGCAAGCAAAAACAGACATACAGAAGCGCTCGTTGTGGTCGTCTGGGTTGTTACGGCCCATGCCGATAAACTCATCCCAAGTAATGCCGAGCATCTGTGGGTAGCCGCCCATGTACTTGCCGAAGAGAGCTTCGTCGAAGTAGTCGTGACCAGCCGGAACAGGAGTATGTACTGTGTACAGAGAAGAAGCTCTGACAAGTTCCATAGCCTGATTAAAGGTTAGTCCTTCCTTTACGTAGTCGCAAAGACGCTGCAAGTTACAGAGAGCAGCATGACCCTCATTGCAATGATAAATATCTTTCTTTATACCGAGTTTCTTCAGCATCAAGATACCACCCATACCGAGCAGAATCTCCTGCTTTAGTCTGTTCTCCCAATCACCACCATAGAGAGAGTGGGTGATTGGACGGTCAAACTCAGAGTTCAGTTCATTATCAGTATCGAGCAGGTAAAGAGGAATACGTCCAACGTTTACTCTCCATACATAAGCGTGAACATTATAGTTCATGTATGGCACGTCGATAACCATTGGCTCGCCATTTTCGTCGAGCTGGCGCTCTATTGGGAGCGAGTTAAAGTTCTGGGCATCGTAGTTGGCAATCTGCTGTCCGTCCATGCTCAGCGACTGTTTGAAATATCCGTATCTGTAGAGGAATCCAACACCGCACATGTTAACGTTGCTGTCGGAAGCCTCTTTCATGTAATCTCCGGCAAGCATACCGAGACCGCCAGAATAAATCTTCAGGACTTGGTTGATACCGAATTCCATGCAGAAGTATGCTACAGAAGGACGGTCCTTGTCTGGTTCTACATCCATGTAGTTGCGGAAAAGAGTATAGACATCTTTTACTCGCTTCATAATGGTCTTGTCCTTGACAATTTCCTCCTTGCGCTCGTAGCTGAGCTGGTCGAGCAATAATACAGGGTTGTGTCCAACCTCTTCATATAAGTCCTCGTCAAGGCTTCTCCATAGGTCGCGAGCCTCGTAGTTCCATGCCCACCACATGTTGTGAGCCAACTCGTCCAAACATTTAAGCTCTTCAGGCAGTTTAGACTTTACTGTCACCTCTTTCCATGCAGGAGCGTTGACATGATCTGCTTTGATTTTCATTGTTTTCTATTATTTTGGTTTATAATTATTTTTTTGTTATTGGGGAGGGTGGAGGTTTGGTTGGTTTTATAGGTTGGGGATGGGATTTTCTTATTCCTAATTCCTCTTTCCTAATTCCTAATTCCTCTTTTCCCTTTCCTGTTTACTTTTAAGGGCGAAGTCATAAGCTTCGTAGTAGTATTTTATGAATTCGCTCCATAGGGCTTTTTTCGACAGGTTGAAGGCATTTGTACGTGCGTCCTTAATCTGCTTATCGGTGAAATTTGAGAATTTTGTAACGGTGTCCTTTATGGCATCGGCAACCTCAGAATAGTTGTAGTCCGTGCGGTGAACAACCTTCACTCCTTCCTCAATCTCACAATAGTGTCCCTTTACGCTGTTTGCCCAAAGTCCGAATCCTGCAAGGTCAGTCGTGATGCAAGGCACCTTGAAAGCCACAGCCTCCAAAGGCGTGTATCCCCACGGCTCATAGTAAGATGGATAGATGCACAAGTCGTTGCCGAGAATAATGTCGTAATAGTTGATATTAAAGATGCCGTCGTTTCCATTAAGATAACAAGGCAAGAAAATCAACTTTACTTTATCTTCCATTCTATTCTGCATGTCGAGGTATTTCAACATTCCCAATACACTGTCATGGCTCATGTTGTGTAGCCAATGTGTAATCATAGGAATATCGAGAGGAGTGTCGTATTTTTTACCGGACTTCAGTCGGTCAATCAAGTCTTGTCGTGGTTCACCACACCAGCCTGGAACTTCGATGAAGGCAAGAACGTTTTTCTTTAAGTCTTTATCCCTCAAGAGTCTGTTCATTGCTTCTATATAAACATCAACGCCCTTGTTGCGGAATTCGTATCTTCCGCTGGTAGACACAATGAGAGTGTCATCTCCAAGG
>DAIOXG010000324.1:0-3593 GCA_036758085.1 Prevotella sp.
TTGCTTGCTACTTTCATTCTACCAGAGATTTTGGAATATGTCTATTCCTTTTTGCAAAATATATTATACCTTATCGCAGCTCGGTCAGCAAATGCAGAAGATAACCATAAACGTTGAGGTGATTAAGCTTTGCCGACTCGATGACCGAGTACCACATCATACTTGCGTCTGCACCCTTGTTGTTGTCGGAGAACAACCAATTTTTTCGTCCCATCACAAATGGCTTAACAGCTCGCTCGGCTCGATTGTTGATAAGTTCAAGCCGACCATCGAGCAAAAAGTTTTCAAGCTCTTTTTTGTTGTTCAGCGAGTAATTCACAGCCTTGTCGAGATTTGAGCCGCCAACCGCAGAAATGTTTTCGAGCAACTTCCAATAGCGCTCCAGAAGCGGTTTGACGTGCTTAAGGCGCTGCTCATAAACCTCATCTTTGGGTAGACCTTCAAGGCGCTTGTCCTCGGCGAAAATCTGTTCCACCAGTTCAAGAGCCTGCGCCGCTTTTGAATTTTTGTCCTCAATGCCTTCGGGCAGACACTCCACCCTGTTATTTATGCATCTGCATCCATAAAAACCTTTGAACCTGTTGCTCCTTTTTGTCCTTGATATTTACCATTGTACGGATTCCAAGCAGTATCATCCATTTGCGCAAATACTAACTGCCCAACTCTACGACCGCTTTGCAGCTTAATAGCACAACGATTCGCATTAAACAATTCTAATGTTATCTCGCCTTTAAATCCAGGATCAACCCAACCTGCATTCTGAATAAAAAGTCCCATTCTTCCTAATGAACTTCTTCCTTCAACAAATGCGGTCAAATTATTGGGTAACTCAAAATATTCCATTGTAGTAGCCAGAACAAATTGCCCTGGCAATATTAAATAGCTATCTGATATTATAGTTTTATATTTGATTTTTTTATCTAATGTAATAATTCTTGAGTCTATATCGTCAACCACACTGAAAGTGTTTCCTAATCTAACATCTACACTTGCGGGCTGCACTTGCTCTTTGTTTAATGGACTAATAACCAAAGAATTTTCTTTAAGCATTTTTAAAATTGTTTTATCGGATAAAATCATTTAAGCACCTCGTGTGAGCAATTAATTATAATCATATTTATTATACACCAATACATTTGTCAAGTGAAAATTGCAATATAACCAAAACCTACACGCCCCCCACCCCCCGGTAAGAAGCCATTGCTTGTAACTGTTTCGTAATCTTTGTCTTATAGCGACATCACATAATCAAGATACTTGGCAGGATCAAGCGAGATAATGAACTGCTTCCTGCGAATAAGGTATGTTTGGCTTATACATATCTACACGCTTTAGCATACTCAGACACCACTTGCGGATGATGTTCTGGTTTTCGGCTGCTCAATGGAAAGCCCCTGCATAAGCCAAACAAACTGCTCGTGAGTCAGCAGCTTTGCCTCCGCGCCGTTCCTCGGCCACTGAAAACTGCCGTTATCCAACCGCTTGTACATCAGCAGAAATCCATCACCCTCCCACAGCAGAGCCTTCATTCTGTCTCGCCGTTTTCCACAGAACAGAAACAGGCTGCCCGAGCAGGGTTCCAAGCCGAAATTCTGCTGAATAATCGCTGCCAGACCATCGATTGACCGCCGCATATCCGTGTATCCGCAGACCATGTACACCTGCTCGAATTTCGCTTCTTTCAGCATGACGACAGTCCTTTCAAGAGCGCTGTCAGCAACTCCGGCGAGATGTCCTGCGGCAGCTCTGCGGTTATTCCGCGCCCGCTTATTCGGATTGCTCCTGTGTTGGCGGGAGAGGTGTGCGTTTCTTCAACGCACGCGCTTACCGGAACTATCTCCTGTTTTGGTTCAAGCGCCGCTTCGCGCATCTGTCTGAGTCTGTTGTGAAAGGTCGTTCTGGCTATTCCGTTTTCCTCGCACCACGCTTTGATTGTCTTTCCGCTCTCAAGATACTCTCGGTACATCTCTGCCCACGCCTCTAGTCTTACCCGCTTTTTTGCTTCACTTATCCTGCTCAGTTCTATCAACTCCCATCTCGTGCAACGAAGTCCCGGGACTTTCTGGGACTTCGTTGCACTTTATGGTTATTGTAGCACTTTTCGGGTTATTTGTATAGCCGCGGGATTAGTTGGCGGATACAAATGAGCTACTGCACATAATGCAATAGCTCATTTTCGTATATTCCAAATCAACCTAATTGTTCTACAAATCTTGCAAATGCTTCTTTTCCTTGTTTATCTCTCTTAAATACTCCGGCATCTTCAAGTACCTGTTCAAAAACTCTGCCGACTTCATAACGAATAATATCCATTGCATTATCAGCGTTAAAATCAGAATATTTTTTTAGAATTTCACTTGCCCAAATTGCATGAGATGCAATTTTATCATCTGTAGCAATCTCTTTGCCGGACAGCATTGCATCTTTTAAAAGTGTCAGTTCATCTGCTAAACGCGCCGGAAGAACAGCAAGTCCCATCACTTCAATCAATCCGATGTTTTCTTTTTTGATATGATGTAAGGTAGGATTCGGATGGAACACACCTAACGGTCTTTCTTTCGTTGTAATATTGTTTCTCAATACCAAGTCGCATTCAAATCCAGAAGAAGTTGCTCTTGCAATTGGAGTAATTGTATTATGCAGAATTCCGTCTGTTTCTGCAAAAATTCCAACCACTTCATCCGTATATGTTCTCCATTTTGATAAAATATCAGCGCATGCAGCTGCCAATGCCGTCCTGTTTTTTGAAGAAAGACGTATCACAGACATCGGCCATTTTACAATGCCGGCACTAACATTCATATAATTTTTCAAAAGAAATGTTCTTTCAATCGGTGCTTTTGCCATTGCAAAATTATAATTGCCGCCTTGAAAGTGTTCATGCGTTAGAATTGAACCGCCTACAATAGGAAGGTCTGCATTTGAACCGATAAAATAGTGTGGAAATTGCTCAACAAAATCAAACAGTTTATTGAATACCTGTGCATTGATTGTCATAGGAATATGCTGTTTATTAAAGACGATGCAGTGTTCATTATAATATCCATAAGGAGAATACTGCATGAACCAATCTTGGCTGTTGATATTCAACTTTACCGGACGAAGATTTTGTCTTGCAGGGTGTGTCTGGTGACCTGCGAATCCCATATTTTCAACACAAAGCTGACATTGAGGATAGGCTGATTTTTTTTGCAGTTTAGCAGCAGCAATATCACGAGGATCTTTCTCTGGCTTAGAACGGTTTATAGTAATGTCAAGTGTTCCATATTCTGATTCATATGTCCACTTTAAATCTTTCGCAATTCTTTCAGCACGAACATAGTTCAGGCTTTTACTAAAAACATAGTACCATTCTGTAGCTGCTGATGGCGAAGCAGAATATTTTCTTTGAAATGTGGCATTAACTTCTCTCGGCATAGGTGTGAAAACACCCATAACTCTTGTATCGAATAGATCACGTTGTACAGAAGTGTCTTCAATGATTCCTGCTTTTACTGCATAGTCGATCAGGGGTTCAAGAAGTTCTTCAATATTTCCTGTGAGTGGTTCTTTATCATTCCAGTCAGTCAGTTTTAGTATATCCATGAGCTGAT
>DAIOXG010000325.1:0-3588 GCA_036758085.1 Prevotella sp.
AGCAAGCTCTCTCCCGTCCACATCTTACGCAATACAAAGAGTCACTTCGTGCCTCTTGCAAAACGACATTGGGCGATAAACAAAAAAAACAAAGGAAACATAAGTTTTGCTTTATAACAGCAGACTTTGTCCTTTGTTTTTTGTGTTTATCGCCCTCAGACAAGTAAAAATGCCACAGCATTACCGATGGATTGGCGAATTTCCGGCGAGAACTTGTTCTCGTAAGGAAATACGACAATACATCGGTAAACCCGAGGAACGAGGGTTTTACTTGTCTGAGGGTGGTTTTGTATGTTTTCGTCTAAAAATAACTTGAGTACTTCCTATAATATATATTATCACTCAAATATGGGGTGAATGGAAATATTCTATCCCTTGATAGCCTCCCTCAGTTGGTCGAGGGCTTTCTGGAGGATACACCTCGGAGTTCCTACGTTCATTCGCATGAATCCCTCGCCGCCTTTGCCGAACATCTCCCCGTCGTTCAGTGCCAGATGAGCCTTGTTGACAAACAGGTTGACGAGCTGCTCATGGTTGAGGCGAAGCTCGCGGCAGTCAAGCCAAACCAAGAATGAAGCCTCAGGGCGCAGAGGTTTTATCTCCGGCAAATTCTCCTTACAATAATTCTCCACGAACATTATATTTTCTTCAATATAATGCAGCATCTCCTTGCGCCAAGCCTCGCCGTTCTTGAATGCCGCGATAGTAGCAATCGGCGAGAAGAGCGGAGCCTCGTTAAGCTCGTTGGCAGCCAGCCAGGAATAGAATTTATTCCTTATCTCGTCGTTAGGCACGATAGAGTAGGAGCTGACGATACCGGCGATATTAAACGTCTTCGACGGTGCACCGAACGTGATGCTGCATTGTGCAGCCTTTTCAGATGCCGTGGCAAACGGAACATGCTTGTTGCCCCATAGAGCCATATCGCAGTGGATCTCGTCGGAGATGACAAGAATATTGTGGTCGTAGCAGAAGTCGGCAAGCTTTGCCAGCGTTTCCTTGCTCCATGTGATTCCGGCTGGGTTGTGGGGGTTAGAAAGGATAAGCACCTTACATTTGTCGTCGGCAACCTCAGCGAGATTGTCGAAATCCATAGAGTAAGAGCCGTCCTCGTTCTCCTTCAGCGGATTATACACCACCTCCCTGCCGTTGCCTTCGGGAGTGAGTCGGAAGGGATGGTAAACAGGCGGCTGGATGATAACCTTCTCGTCGGGGTTGGTAAACACGTTGACCACCATGCCGATACCTTTCACGATACCGGGTATATAGCTCAGCCATTCGCGTTTCACGTCCCACTGGTGATGGTCCTTTATCCATTTCATTACGATAGGCCACAACTCCTCCGGTTCTACGGTATATCCGAAGAGCGAGTGGTCGAGTCTTTTCCTTAGGGCGTCAGTAATGAAATGTGGAGTTTCGAAATCCATGTCAGCCACCCACAGCGGCAGAAGGTCAGCCCTGCCGTAGCGTTCTTTCAGCACTTCATGTTTCAGGTCGCCACTGCCGGAGCGGTCGATTATCTTGTTGAAGTCATACATATAGCATCTCCTTTCCTTTATTTTTCCAAAGCCTGTTTGATATCCTCGAAGATATCGTCCATATCCTCCAGTCCGACAGAAATTCTCACTGTCGTGTCGAGCACGTCCATTGCCGCGCGTTCCTCATCCGAGAAGTTACCGAAGATAGTACTTGCCGGATGGATGGCGAGCGTCTTGTTGTCGAAGAGGTTAGTGGCGCGGCGCACCAGTTTAAGGCTGTTTATCATATTGAAACAAGCCTCCTTGCTCTCCAGGTCGACAGTCATCATGGCGCCGGCAGTCTTGCCGTACTGCTTCTCGGCAATATCGTGGTACGGATTGTCGGAGAGTCCGACGTAGTTCACGCGCTTTATGCCCAGCAGCGTGCGTAGCTTCTCGGCAAGATACAGGGTGTTGTGGCTCTGCACGCGGTAACGGGCGTCGAGAGTTTCCAGTCCGAGCGACTGCATATAAGCCACATGAGGAGTCATGTAAGCTCCGAAATTGAAGAGCATCTCGTTCTTCATGGTGTGTCCGAAGCCCTTTGTCGTGCCGTAGTCAATCACGAGACCGCCGAGAGTAGTAGCACCGCCAGAGAGATATTTAGTACTTGAAACCACCTCGATGTCCACTCCTAAGCTCTTAGCCGAGAACTGAGTGAACGGGATAACCGTAGTGTCGGCAATGAGCGGCACGTTATATTCGTGGGCAATCTCCGAGAGAGCCTTCAAATCGGCAACCTCCATCTGCGGATTGGTGATGATTTCAAGGAAGATGCAGCAAGTGTTAGCGTCCATCCGTTCCCTTACCTCGTCAAGATTCAGCAAGTCGCATGGTCTTGGTTCCACGCCGAAGCGCTTCATTGACTCAGTGATGAGCGAGAAGGTATTGCCAAACATGTGGCGTGATGTTACGATATTCTTTCCTGTGGCAGCGAGAGCCATCAGCGTGTTGCTTATAGCCGCCATACCCGACGACATGGCTATTACGTTTTCAGCTCCGGTAAGAGCCTTCACCTTGTCTTCGAAATACATCACGGTAGGGTTCATCACTCTTGAATAATCCGGTGCGATAACCTTTCCGGTGAAAGCGTCAGCCATATCCTTGGCAGTTTCAAACTCGTATGCTGCGGTATGGTAGATAGGCATACTCAATGAGCCATAGGCATCGCCTTTGCGGAACGGCGTGTCAATTGCTTTTGTCTGATTCTTCATTTCTTCTATATTATCATTAATGTTTGTGACTGCAAAATTACTGCAAAATGTAGTATCTTAAAAAATCAGAAGCACTTTTTTTTCTGCTTTGCCCCAGATGTCGTGGACATTTCGTAAAAATAGTTTGATCTCTTCCCATAATATTTATTGTTACATATATATTTCATACAACCTTTTTTGTTCACAAATACTCGGGTTTCGAAATTTTTATATAAATTTGCAGCATGAACGATATAATGAATCCGGCACAGTGGAGCGAGAACGTAATCATCGCTGATGCCGACTTTATAGACAAGGTAGCATTCGACCTTACGGTGAACTTCGAACGCATGCTCATGAGGCGCGTGCCAAAGGCAGATTTAGCACGGTGGATAGACTGTATAGCGCTCGACGGAGGTGTGAGAGAAGGAGACAACCAGGTGCAGGTAGTGCTTATACACGACAAGAAAAATGTTAGGCTTGAGAACTTCAAGCCCTCAGATTATAAAAACGACCTCAATGCAAAAGCCTTTAAAGACCATCTCGGAGAATTTACCATCAATACATTTCCCGTGGAGAGCCTGGTGAGCAAAAGTGATTTCATCGCCGAGGCGGCACAGATAGCCTCTTCGCAAAAAGAGGTGAAAAGGGTAATGGTAATTCCCGACGACGAGGAAGCATACCTGAAGGTGAGACAGGCTCTGCGCCGTGTTGACGACGAAGGCAAGCGCATCACGCTCTTTGCTATGCAGCCTATGGAAGGAGGAAATTTCCGACAGGAGATACTTGGCTATTCGCTGATGAATGCGCTGGGAATAAAAGGGGAAGAAATAAGTTCTTCCCCAGCGCAGCCATAAAGCTGTGCGGAATTTTATTGA
>DAIOXG010000326.1:0-3582 GCA_036758085.1 Prevotella sp.
TATATATAAAGTTTATATAAAACATATTTGAAACAATTTTCCCCTATCCCGGTTTATTTTTCTATTAACCGCAGACAGGGGAAGTATTGTATTCTGTTATCTCACCACCTTATGGCTCTTGCCATTATGACGGATGATATAAATGCCTTTTACGGCTGCGCTTTCGTTAACTTTTACTCCGTCGAGAGTATAGATGCCGTCGGCTGCTTCTGTCATGCCATCGTTTGTTGCTACGCCATTGATTGCCGTGGTGTTGCCAAGCTTCACACTGTTGCAGTTTGTTATGTCTGCCATCTGCATGTTGGTTGTAGTAACTTGGTCGAATGCCTTGGTTACGAATGCCACGACCTTGATGTCGTCGTTTTTCCAGTCGGCTGGCAGGGTGTAGCTGTAATGGGCTGAGTATTTGTTGCCCTCGATATTGATTTTGTCGCCAACGGGTGCCGTGAGGTAAGCACGGAGCACCTGGTTGTGGTTATACTTCTGGGTTGTCGATGTTCCGCCAAAAGTACTGTTGTAGACGACCTGCTTTCCAACTACATTGTCTTCGGCGAGCATCACGGTGAGTGCCATGTCGCCGAAGATTGCCGGAGCCTCATCGGCGATGTCGCCATCAATGTCCACGCTCACTTGTCTTGTGGCTGTATCGAAAGATGTCTTGAGATTGACTGTGGCGAAGGATGGGAATGACTTTGCCTCGTCGATGAATATTCTTACGCCGTCGTACACCCAACTTGGAGCTATCTGTGCATAGTCGTTCACGTCGAAGGCGTAATATCTCTCGCCCATGCCGTAGAAGAAGCGGTTGGAGGTGCTGCACGGATTGGTATAGGCATAGAGGTCGTTCAGATAGAGCGATGACTCTACGGCAAGCGGTTCGCCTTTCTGATAGATGTTCACAACGCATGCGTCCTGGTCTTTGTCTACCAGAGAATAAGAGTCGTTTACGAACGGGGCGAGATAACTGTTCTGACTGTTATACTGCTCGATATACGACTGCTGACGCTCAAAGCCGTTGTTGTAAGCCACAAACGGGTCTGCCAACTTGCCGCGCTCTGTTGCCACTGGTGTCTCGCCGTCTATCTGGTCTACAAAGATGTTCAAGTTATGTCTGCCCACTGGTGTTGTGGAAGGCATCTCAAACTTTGTAGCGAAGGTGGTGGACTTTCCCGGTGCGAAGCCGTCCTGGAATTCTTTGTTGTTGTCTCCGTTGATGTCAAAATAAGTCGGTTCGCCGTCGTCTATCTTGAAGCCGAGGCGCAGGGAGTTGATTGGCTCCAGTCCGGCATTGGTGTAAGACATCATGATGTCCATCGTGCTGCCAATCTTCTTGTAGCTTGTGCCGTTGAGGACACTGTTCAGTCCGACAACCTTCCTCGGCAGACTGCTCACGTCTATGATGAGCTGTACGCAGAGGTCGCCAAGATTCGTGATAGGGTTGAATTCTTCTCCCTGAAGTATCAGGGCTGAATAAGAACTTGACACTTTGTCGCCATAGAAGCATAACGCTCCCTTCTGTGCGGTCGCCATCTCTTCACTCTCGTTATAGGTGAAGCCCATGATATACTGGTCGTCGCCGGTTATCTCTATCTCCTGTGCGGAATTCAGTCGCACGTCGTTCCATCCTTCGGAAGTGCGGCGCACGTTATTGCGCACAACTTCCTCGGCATTGCCCTGGGCGTCTACCTTATATATAAAGATGCTTGACTTGCCGATTGACTCCGCCACGGCGAAGCGCACGCCAACGATTTTGCATCCCTTATAGTTTGCCATCGTCTGGCTCGTAAGCATCGCTGCCATATCATACGAACCGGCGGTTCCGATACGTGCACCTTTTGTCGTTATGCTGTCGCCCTGGCAATAGCCCACTCCGCGCTCCGTGGCGGCAAGAGCACGATGCGGAGCCTTCACCATACTGCCCTCTGCTGCCATTGCCCTTGCTGAAACTGTTGCTGGAACGTAAGCCACGCTTCTGCCGGCATTAATCTCCACCTGCTGTGCGCTGACAAAGAGCCACTGCACGAGGAGCAACATCAATATGCTAATCTTTTTCATTTCTATTTCTCTTTAATATTTCTGACTGTCTTTAATATTTCAGACGGTCTTCTGTATTGCTGACTGTCTTCTGTATTACTTGCGAATCTTCATCACCGTGTTTCCGCTCTTCACTACGTAAACGCCTTGTGGCAGAGCATCAACGGACATGTTCATCTTCTGACCGGAAAGGGTGAATATCTCTGCATTCTGAGTAACTGCCGTTACCTTGACCGCTCCGATTGCTGTAACCACGAGTTCGTATGTGGCAATTTCAGAAGTGGCATTCTTGTAAACTGCCTCGATGCCTACGTTGTGGTTGCCTTCGGTAAGGTCGTTGATAGTAAATTCAGACTTTGTTGTCTCACCCACCTTTGTTCCGTCGAGATAAACATTGAACTTAACCACGTTGCCATAGTCCATCACCGTGCCGCTACCGTCTTCCGGCTCAACCTTCACGTTGTCCACTTGAGCGAAGAAGGCATCGGTGGATGTGTAGTGGATAGCCACACGCACTTTCTTACCTACGTATTTGTCGAGAGGGGTAGAATATTCGGTCCATTGCGAGTAAGGCAACTCGTTTACTCTACTTACCACCGTGAAGTCTTCCGGATTGTCGCTGCCAGTTTCTGATACGGCAAACTCTATGCTCTCCGGATATGTAGTGTATGCCTTTGCCGTAGCCTTCAGCTGATAGCCGTCGTAGATATCCACAAGCGGAGAGATGAGCCACTTGTCTGCCTTTGCTCTCTGTGGAGAGAAGAACACGACGTATTTATCGCCGTCTGGGGCATACATAGCTGGGTCGGTAGGCAGCATTGCCGGAACTGTTTTCCATGCGTTGAACACGATTGGCGGAATTGCAGTAGGATTCTTCTGCGTGCCAGAGCCTGGGAATTTATACAGCCCTTCGTCTGTGCCTGTAGATGAAATAGGATAAACATTCATCTTGTCGTTGTCGATAGACTTCCAACCGCCAAACTCGCCTGTAGCAAAGTCATCATAGGTTTCAAAGCTGTCCTTGAAACCGAGTATCTGGTTCCATTTCAATTCGGCAGTCTTCTTACCGTCTGTTCCGTCGGTGATGTTTGCCGTGATGTTATACGGCTTCTGCACGTCGTCTTCAAGAGTGATATTGAAATTCTTGTCGGCGGTGATGTTTTCGTTCACGCTGTATTCTTTGAAGGCACCCTTCTGGATGTTGATGTTGTATTCGCCCTTTGGCAGAGCCTTTATCTCGGCTTTACCGCCAGCAATGGTTGCAGTATAGTTTTCGCCGGTTGTTGTGGAGAGCATGTTCACTTGCTGTCCATCCACCGTAGCCTTGCTGTCGGCTGATACATTAAATGTGAGATGTGCATAGTCGCCGCTGTTTACACTTACTGTGGTTGTTACCATTTCGCTCTCGGCAACTTTATATTTTGCCTTTACGCCAACCACATGGTTGCCGTCGGCAATATCGTTGAAGATATACGAATAGTCGGTAGTTGTGCCAACATAAACTCCATCCATATAAACCTCAAACACTTCGTTTGGATTTGCCGGCGA
>DAIOXG010000327.1:0-3579 GCA_036758085.1 Prevotella sp.
AATTTCTATAGGAAAGTTACCGAATTTCTATTTTTAATGTCCAAGACAGCTGAACAATCTTTACTTTTCCGCAGACAAGAAAACATTGCTACACAAATAAATTTATCTAAAAAACAAGGTGCAGTAATGTATATTCTGATTTTTATTCGTAACTTTACACGCTCTTTGACCTAAGCATACAAAAGAAGGGGGAAAGCACAAGGCGCAAGACACACGCCGCATACGGGTCGGGAGTTCACCACGTGGAAATAAAAAAAACAATATAAATGCATTTTAAATGGAAATACGAACCACCTACACCACAACAAGAGCAAGATGCAAAAAAACTGATTGAGAAGATGAACATCAGTGCACCACTTGCACTCATAATGGCAAAGCGCGGAATAAAAGAGGAGAACGCAAGGCATTTCTTCCACCCGCAGCTTACCGAACTGCACGACCCATTCTTGATGAAAGACATGGACAAGGCAGTGGAACGACTCAACGAAGCCATGGGACGAAAAGAACGTATCATGGTGTATGGTGACTACGACGTAGACGGATGTACTGCTGTGGCACTGGTCTACAAATTCTTACAACAATACTACTCGAACATCGACTACTACATACCCGACCGCTACGACGAGGGATATGGAGTGAGCCGTAAGGGTATTGAATACGCTAAAGAGACTGGCGTAAAACTCATTATCATTCTTGACTGCGGCATTAAGGCTGTCAAGGAAATTGAATACGCCAAAAGCATCGGCATCGACTTCATCATCTGCGACCATCACGTGCCAGATGATATCATGCCGCCTGCCGTAGCTATTCTTAACCCTAAACGCTCTGACGACAATTACCCGTTTAAACATCTGTGTGGCTGCGGAGTGGGATTTAAACTCATGCAGGCTTTCGCTAAAAACAACGGTATCCCGTTTGCAAGACTTATCCCGCTGCTCGACTTCTGTGCCGTGAGTATCGCGGCCGACATCGTGCCTGTGACCGGGGAGAACAGGATTTTGGCTTACCACGGACTGAAACAGCTGAACCAGAACCCGAATATCGGACTGAAAGCTATCGTGGATATCTGCGGACTCAACGGAAGGACTCTCTCCATGAGCGACATCGTATTTAAAATCGGACCGCGCATCAATGCTTCCGGAAGAATGGAAAACGGACGCGAAAGTGTTGACCTGCTCGTTGAAAAGGATTTTGCCGTGGCTCTCAGCGAGGCTAAGCATATCAATGAATACAACGAACAGCGAAAGGATATCGACAAACAAATGACCGAGGACGCTAACCTTATCGTCGAACGACTGGAAAGTCAGCAGAAACATACAAGTATCGTTCTCTACGACGAGAACTGGAAAAAGGGCGTTATTGGCATTGTTGCATCAAGACTTACGGAAATTTATGTCCGGCCGACTGTCGTTCTTACTCGCGACGGCGACCTCGCTACCGGGTCTGCACGCAGCGTTGCCGGGTTTGACATCTATTCGGCTATTAAAAGTTGCAGAGACTTGCTGATGAACTTTGGCGGACATACGTATGCTGCCGGACTGACGCTGAAATGGGCTGACGTGAAGGAATTCAGAAGACGTTTCCAGAAATATGTTGATGAACATATCTTGCCGGAGCATACTGAGGCAACTCTTAATATCGATGCCGTTATCGACTTTAAGGACATTACAAAGAAAATGCACAGCGAACTGAAAAAGTTCGGTCCTTTTGGTCCCGGCAACCCTAAACCTCTTTTCTGCACTAAGGATGTTTACGACTTCGGTACGAGCAAAGTGGTTGGCAGGGAACAGGAACATATCAAACTGGAACTGGTGGACTCTAAATCTAACAACGTCATGAACGGTATTGCCTTCGGACAAAGTGCATCGGCAAGATACATCAAGTCGAAACGCAGCTTCGACATCGCTTATACCATCGAAGACAATGTGTTTAAACATAATGACGTGCAACTGCAGATTGAAGATATCCGACCGTGCGAGGAGAATTCTTAATTCTTAATAATTTATTCTTAATTCATAATTCATAATTTAAGGACGTATAACCGAAAGACGTGAAGGGGGACAAGTTTAACGATATTCTGAAGGAGTATTGGGGATACAATGACTTCAGAGGCATTCAAAGGGATATTATCGACAGCATCAGCTCGGGGAAGGACACCCTGGGACTGATGCCTACCGGTGGAGGAAAATCCATTACTTTCCAAGTTCCTGCCTTGGCAAGCAAAGGGGTATGCATCGTCATTACCCCACTTATCGCTCTGATGAAAGACCAGGTTAGCCATCTGCGCAAAAAGGGTATCAAGGCGTATGCCATATATGGAAGCATGCAGCGAAGCGAGATTGTCAGTATTCTTGACAATGCCGTGCTTGGGGGCGTCACGCTTCTGTATGTCTCGCCCGAAAGACTGTCGTCTGAACTGTTCCTCATCAAACTGAAACACATGGACGTGAGCTTCATTACCGTTGACGAGGCTCACTGCATCAGTCAATGGGGATACGACTTCCGACCGTCGTATCTCTCTATACGCTCTATTCGCGATATAAAACCTAAGGCTCCGGTTCTGGCTCTCACGGCTACCGCTACCCCGGCTACGGTTGACGATATCCAGGATAAACTCGGGTTCAAGAAGAAGAATGTCTTCAAAATGAGCTTTGAGCGAAAGAATCTCGCATATATCGTAAGGAATACGGAGAATAAACAAGAGGAAATGGTACATATCCTCAATTCTGTCAACGGTAGCGCCATCGTTTATGTCTACAGCAGACAGAAGACTAAGGAAGTTGCGGAATATCTTGAAAAAAGAGGTATCAACGCAACATTCTACCATGCCGGACTGGAACACTCCACGAGGGATGAGCGGCAGACGATGTGGCAGGAGGATAAAGTGAGGGTCATGGTGGCGACTAACGCCTTTGGTATGGGTATCGACAAACCGGATGTCAGACTTGTCATTCACATCGACTGCCCTGACTCTATAGAAGCTTACTTCCAGGAGGCGGGACGAGGCGGACGCGACGGGGAAAAGGCGTATGCCGTAATGCTTTACAACAACAGGGACAAAGTTGTTCTATCACAAAGGGTTTCGGATAATTTCCCCGACAAGGACTATATTAAAAAGGTGTATGAACATCTTGCATACTTCTTCCAAATTGCCGTAGGCAGCGGATACGGACACACTTTTGAATTTAATATCGGAAAATTCTGCAAGAACTTTAAGCATTTTCCTATAAGACTTGAAGCTGCGCTGAAAATCCTGGAAAAAGCCGGATATATTGAATACAACGGTAATGGCAACGAAAGGACAAGACTGATGTTTCTCGTGGAAAGGGACGAACTGTATAAACTTAATGAGCTCAACGAAAAACAGAACTCGGTCATTATCGCCACTCTGAGGTGTTACAGCGGCTTGTTTTCCAACTATGCGCTTGTTGACGAGGGACTCATAGCCCAAAAGGCTGGTATCGACAAGAATGAGGTGTATTGCATCCTCAAGGATCTGAACAAGAAAAGACTCGTCAGCTTTATTCCGGAGAAGAATGTGCCGAGGATAAAATATACCCAGAATAGGGTTGACAATGA
>DAIOXG010000328.1:0-3567 GCA_036758085.1 Prevotella sp.
GGTGTTTTAACTGCCGTTAAAAACACTTTTAACTACCGTTGAAAACACTTTTAACTGCCGTTAAAAACACTTTTAACGGTAGTTACAACACCTCCTTTTGCATGTTTCTTTACTCATATCCGGCTTTTACACCTCTCTTTTTCCCCTTGAACAGAGAACTTTTTTATATGTAAAGGTGAAAGATACCGGACAGTTTATTCTCGGCAACACGATGCTCATGCGCAACACGAAGAACATCGTGAAGGTTACCTTCAAGCCTATTGGTGCCGGAACGTACAACACATTTTTACGACCTTTCCGGCAACATAGTTGCCAACAGCATCGGTGCTGTCAAGGCTCTCGCTCCGGGAATGTATATCGTAAGGAGCGTAGTAGGCGGAAAGACAGTAACGGATAAAGTCTTGGTAAAATAATTCGCAGTCCTTCTTATAGGACAAAATAAAAATCCTTCACCGCAAATTGTTGGTATCTAATGAGATACCCGTGCGGTGAAGGATTTTTGTGTTTTGTTTCCTTAAATGAAAAACATTTAGGGATTATGGATTAGAGATTGGCAGAAAAATCATAAATTTTGAGTATTGTGGCATTTTCCGAATCATAATACCTTTGCAGCCGAATTTAGCGATTACAGGTAAAAAGATTTATTTCTTTATTTTTATCCATTTGAAATTTTATGAATATCAGAAAATTAGGACTTATAGCTATGAGTATGCTATGCGCCATATCCATGCTGGCGCAAGCCGGGAATAACGGAACGAAAGGAATTCTTCTTGTGCATTACGGCACGGGGAACGACCGCAGTCGTAGTGTGACGATAGACAAGTTGGACAGTATCGTGGCTGAGCGCTTTTCCGACTGCAAGGTGGTTGAGGCTTATGCCGCCCCCGCTGTGATACGCATGCTCGGGAAGAGAGGGATAAAGAAACTCTCCATTCCGGAGGCTCTCGACTCTCTGAAGACTCTCGGCTGCCAGAAGGTTGTAGTGCAGAGCACTATGTTGCTCGATGGCGTAATGACAGATTTGCTGAAGGATTATGCTGAGAAGGCTAAGGGAAAGTTCTGCGAGATAAAAGTAGGTCGGCCGCTGTTGTATTCTGTTGACGACTGCCGGAAAATGATTGCTGTTATCAGTGAGAATCTGGCTGCTGACAAGACAATAGATGCAGGAAAGTCGCAAGTGGTACTTGTGGGACACGGCAGCGATAGTCCGGCAAACGCCATGTACAGTCAGCTTGACTATCTGCTGAAGGATGAGGGCAAGTCGGAGTGGCATGTTGGCACGATAGAGGGATATCCCACGATAGAGAATGTAGAGAGGCAATTGAAGAAGAGCAAGACAAAGAGGGTGGTGCTCGTCCCGCTACTCTATATCGCCGGAAACCATCAGAAGGAAGACATCAACGGGGTGTGGAAAGAAGAACTGCAGAAACTGGGCTATAAGGTGAGTGTGCTCGGCAAGGGACTCGGCGAGATGCCTGAGGTGCAGGAGATGATAATGGAAAGGATAGAAAACCTATAGCCCCCTCCATCTCCCCCAAGGGGGAGGGGAAGATTATAAACTTGAAACTCGAATAAGATATAGGAACTATATATAATAAAGTTAAGAACAAAAGTTTTAAAGTAATATATGAACAGTAGATTTTTATTCTTAGCCGTGGCTGCATCGTTGGGATGCGTAAATGCCGTGGCAGACAACGTGACGAAAGGTGATAATGTAGACAACGACAAGGCGATAGAACTGAACCCGGTGGTGGTTACAGGCAACGGACATCATCAGTTGCTGAAGTCCACGACAACTCCGGTACATGTATTGTCGCAGAAACTCATCAAGGAAACGGGTTCGACTGATTTCCAGGAGGTGCTGACAAAACTCATGCCACAGGTGTCGTTCGCTCCGAATGCCATGGGCTCGTATATCCGTGTTAATGGATTGGGCAACAAATACGTGCTCGTGCTCGTAAATGGCAAGAAGATGATTGGCGACATTGCCGGAAACGTAGACCTCAGCCGTATCAACATGTCGAAAGTGAAGCGCATCGAGGTGCTCGACGGAGCGGCATCGGCTCTTTACGGTTCGGATGCCATCGGAGGAGTGATTAACATCATCACCGACGAGAAGACGCTCGACAATGTTGCAATCTCATCAGACACGAGAGTGTCGGGCGAAGGACAGTTCTCTGAGGGAGTGAACCTCGATGTTACTTCAAAGTATCTCGATTCACACACGTCGTATTTCCATCAGGAGGCTGACAGCTACCAGAACAACAGCAAGGCTCTTGATGCCGACGGAAAGGAATATGAGACGATTGCTCCGCTTTTCATCGGTTTCAACTCAAATCTTATCAACCAGAGATTTGACATTAAACCGACAAAGGACTTCTCTATATATGCCGGAGGATCATACAATTACAAGTTGACCGACCGCCCAAATACACGTACAGATGTAACTGGCGGTTCCGACTACGACATGCGCAGCGAGGGCTGGCGCTGGGAGGCCGGAGCAAAATACAAGTTCGGTAAGCACTCGCTGCTCCTCGACTTCGTAAACGACAACTACCACTACGGCAACCTCTATCAGGTGGACACGAAGAGTTATAAGACAGGTGATTTCGTGCGCAACAAGTTCCAGAAATACTACGAGGCAGAACTGAAGGGAGTGTTCCATTTCTACGACAAGGCTACTACAATCTTCGGCGTAGACTGGCGCAACGATTTCCTTACTGCCACGAGCGGTGATGTGAACAACAATGTGTATACCTTTGCCGGATACGCCCAGCACGACATGGAGATAGTTAAGAATCTGAGCGCTACACTCGGAGTGAGATATACGAAGCACGGTACGTTCGGAAACAACTTCACTCCTAAGGTTTCGTTGATGTATGCTCCGGGTAACTTCCGCTTCCGTGCCGCTTATTCGCGCGGTTTCCGTGCACCGGGTCTCGACGAACTCTATTACCACTACTTCAAGATAATGGGCAAGCGCCCGGTGATAACCTTCGGAAACACCAGTCTGAAGGCTGAGCGCAGCCACTATGTATCACTGAGTGCAGAATACAGCAACCGTATCTTTACTCTCTCCGTAATGGGATACATGAACTTCGTGAGCGACATGATTGTCAAGGAGAACATTACTGTGGATGACGATATTCGCAAGGAACTTGCAGAGCAGTTCCCGGAGGCTACAGCCGACCAGCTTGCGCAGCTGAAGACCTATGGTCATTACATCAACAGCAACAAGGGTATCGTGAAGGGCGTGCAGGCAAATGCTTCGGTAAATGTTACTCCAGACCTCACCCTCATGGTGAACTATGCCTATACCAACGGACGCTCAAAGACTGGAGGTGAGTGGATTAACCTCGAACGCACGTTTAAGAACAGCTTTACTGCCGGAGCTAATTACAGTCACACATGGCGCAACTATACACTCGGTGTGAACCTGAATAGCCGTTTCCAGTCGCGCACATATTATCCTTCTTACGAGGATGCTCCGGGCTATGGAGTGGTAAACCTGAACACTACCCACACATTCACCGTGGGCAGGATGTTCCGACTGATGCCGAGCATCGG
>DAIOXG010000329.1:0-3540 GCA_036758085.1 Prevotella sp.
TCTCGGACAATTAGCTTCAGAAATAACTGACAGCTATGAGTATTCATATAAGGATATCCCTAACTTCCCTGTATCTACAGTAGAGGGACATGCCGGAAAACTTATCTTCGGTAAGCTCGGCGGCGTTGACATCATGGCTATGGAGGGACGCTTCCACTACTATGAGGGATACAGTATGAAGGAAGTAACATTCCCTATCCGCGTGATGTATGAACTGGGAATAAAGACACTCTTCGTGTCGAATGCTTCGGGCGGTATGAATCCTGACTTTAAAATCGGCGACCTCATGATTATTACCGACCATATCAACTTCTTCCCGGAGCATCCGCTGCGCGGAAAGAATTTCCCTACCGGACCGCGCTTCCCGGATATGCACGAGACTTACGACCATGCTCTCATTGCCGAGGCTGACGCCATAGCAAAGGAAAAGGGCATTCGTGTAGTTCATGGAGTGTATATGGGAGTACAGGGACCTACTTTCGAAACTCCGGCAGAGTATAAAATGTATCACCGCATGGGAGCAGATGCAGTCGGCATGAGCACAGTGCCTGAGGTTATCGTGGCTCATCATTGCGGCATCAAGACATTCGGTATAAGTATCATCACAGACCTCGGACTTGAGGATACTCCTGTTGAGGTGAGCCATGAGGAAGTGCAGGTGGCTGCCAACAACGCTCAGCCGCTGATGACTGAGATTATGCGCGAGATGATTCGCAGAGCTTGAAATTTTATTTTATAATAGAGTGGGGCGGAATGGCAATGCCAGTCTGCTCCACTCGCGTACATTATTATATATATAGTATAAATGACCGATATTTCTAAACTTGGCGAGTTCGGACTTATCCACCGCCTTACTGACGACATCAAAATTAAAAACAGCTCCACAATAAAAGGAGTCGGAGATGACTGTGCCGTGATGCACTATCCTGACAAGGAGGTGCTCGTAACTACGGATATGCTTATGGAGGGAGTACATTTCGACCTGACATACATAGACATGCAGCATCTCGGATATAAATCGGCTATGGTAAACATCAGCGACATTTTCGCCATGGGCGGAACACCAAGACAGATGATCGTGAGCATCGCCCTGAGCAAACGCTTTACGATAGAAGACCTGGAGATGTTTTATAGCGGCTTGAGAATGGCTTGCGACAAATGGAATATTGATATCGTCGGCGGAGACACCACTTCATCATATACGGGGATGGCGATAAGTATCACCTGTATAGGAGAGGCTGACAAGGAGGATATAATCTACCGCAATGGAGCGAAGGATACCGACCTCATCTGTGTGTCGGGAGATCTCGGTGCTGCATATATGGGACTGCAACTGCTTGAACGCGAGAAAAGCGTATATTATCAGCAAGTGGCAGAGGCGAAAAAGAAAAACGACAAGAAGGCTCTTGAGCAACTTGCCGACTTCCAGCCGGATTTTGCCGGGAGAGAATATCTGCTGCAGCGACAGCTCAAACCGGAGGCAAGAGGAGACATCATAAAGAAACTTAGGGAATTGAACATCCGTCCTACGGCAATGATGGACGTCAGCGACGGATTGAGCAGCGAGCTCATGCATATCTGCACGCAGAGCGGATGCGGATGCAGAGTATATGAGAAGAATATTCCTATAGATTACCAGACAGCCGTGATGGCAGAAGAGATGAACATGAATGTTACTACTTGTGCGCTGAATGGCGGAGAGGATTATGAACTGCTCTTTACTGTACCTATTGGAGACTTGGACAAAATTAAACAGATTGAGGATGTGAAGATGGTAGGACACATTACGAAGAAGGAGTTCGGGAATATGCTCGTTACAAGGGACGGAAATGAATTTGAACTAAAGGCGCAAGGGTGGAATCCGCTTGCTTAGGTCAATATTGAAAATGGAAGAGATTATAAATAAAAACCAGAAAGAAAAGAAAATCAGAAGAGAACTTGATTTGCTGATGCGTACCGGAGAAGTTCTCGTAGCGAGTGGGGCTGATACCAGTCGCATATTGAGGAACCTTCATCGTACGGCGGCTTATCTCGGACTGCCGGAGGAGAATCTGCATATCCATGTTACATACAACATGTTGCAGGTTAACCTCAGCGATGAGGAACACTCGCTCAGCAAATTCCAGCGCTGCGGCAAGCACGGCATTAACATGACGGCGATTTCTGCTGTCAGCAAACTGTCGTGGAGAGCTATTAAAGACGACTATTCGCTCGACAAATATGAGGAGGAACTGGAGAAAATAAAAAAGCAGCCGCGTAACTATACCGTCAATCAAGTTGCTGTTGGTGCCGGCTTTGCCTGTGGAGGATTCTGCATACAGTTCGGTTGCGACTGGACAGCATTCTTTTATGCATCAATTGCCGCGATTATCGGTTTCAGGCTCCGTGCCTTCCTGAACGAGAAAGGTTCAAACGGATATGTAAATATAGGTATAGCAGCCTTCGTTTCAACTATCCTTGCCTGGCTGTCGGCTTTCCTGTCTACGTCGCCGGCTGTTGTCGGGGCTATGCCGGAGTGGCTCGCTTCCGTACTCCATTCCGACACTCCATGGCATCCGCTCATGGCATGCGCACTGTTTATCGTGCCGGGAGTTCCATTGATAAACTTCGTTTCGGATATGATAGAAAATCATATAGAGATGGGACTGAACAGGGCAATAAACACGTTGCTCATGGTCACGGCAATGTCGTTCGGCATTTCCATGGCAATTACGGTTTGCGGAGTAGACAACTTCGTGAAGGACTTGAGTATGACTCCCCATAACACTTATCTGAGCTATTCTATTGCAGCAGCAATATCTGCTATGGGATTCTCAATGATTTTCAATATACCGAAACGACTGTTGTGGGTTGTCGCTATCGGTGGTATTATTGCCGTATGCACGAGAAATTTTGTGAATCTTGGAGCCAGCAATGACAATATCGGACTTGACCAGGGACCGATAATGGCGGCTCTTGTAGGTTCGTTGCTTATAAGCGTGCTTTGCGTAAAGTTCGTTCATGTATTCCATACCCCTCATCATTGTCTTGCCATACCGAGTGTCATTCCGATGGTGCCGGGTGTACTGATGTATCGTGCTCTCTTCGCACTTATCGAGATGCAGGGCGTTGTCGGCGAACTGACAGAGGCGTTCTCAAATGCCGTAAAGGCATCGCTAATCATTCTTTGTATAGCAATCGGTGTGGCGATACCTAATATCTATGCGCGGCGCTGGCTTAACCCGATGAGAAAGCAAAAGCTGAACAGGCTTATTGCTCAACGAAAAGAGAAACATATTTTTGAGGGCCTTGACGCTATCTGATTTATAATATACGAAGAGTGCAGTATTCAAAACATCTCTTGCAGATGTTGAGGCTGCACTCTTCTGTTTGTTGATTCTCTGTTTGTTATCCTTTTGCTCTTAATCCTCTCTTTTAATCCTCTTTTAAAAAAGAATCCTTATGCTGCATAAAGGTTATGTAATGCAGATATTTTTCTTGTTGTTATTAATATCCTTTATTTATGCGGTTTTATTACTTTTGTTATATTATTTTAAACAT
>DAIOXG010000330.1:0-3531 GCA_036758085.1 Prevotella sp.
GGTCGTCTTTTCCTCGTATATTTCCTTTTTCTCGTATGACATATTCCTAAGCTCTTCTTTTGGTACGGTTGTTGAAACAGCTTCCAAGCCTACAAAATTAGGCAAAAAATACTTATTGTTATGATTTTTTGCATATCTTTGGGGCAAATAGAGCCGCTTTTTGTGACTTTTAGATTTATATTAATGATTATTAACAATTTAATTGTTCGAGAATATGTATTGGACACTTGAACTTGCCAGTAGCCTGGACGATGCTCCATGGCCAGCATCAAAGGAAGAACTTATCGACTATGCCAACCGTTCCGGCGCCCCCGAGGAGGTCATCGAGAATCTCACCGAACTTGAGGACGACGGCGAAGTCTACGAATCCATCGAAGACATCTGGCCCGATTACCCCACCAAGGACGATTTCTTTTTTAACGAGGAAGAGTATTAGTAGATAATTACTTAATAATCAAATAGTTAAGGCGGAACATTATTACAATGGGCCGCCTTTTCTTGTTTTTCAAAAGACGCGTTACAGGTAGCTGTGGTGCGTTTTTTATTTTTCGTGTTACATGGAAATACGTGCTTTTTCAATTATTTTTTACTATTATTGTAAACAATAATACAATTGCATAGATGCAGGATTTCAGCAAATTTAAGGGCAGAATAGTTCCGTTTAGGGGAATGGATGACGATGGGATGATTACATTGTATATCAGATATTCGCATTATGGGACATCCAGCCGCAAGTCGACCAACATTAGAGTCCGTCCGGAAGATTGGAATGGGGCGTCGATATCCGGGGCAGTCCCCGAATCCAGATGCTACAATCTCAGGCTGACGGCCATGAAAAGTGCCACTGATGATTTTATCGCCACTCATAAAACCGGTGCTGTTCACGAAGTTATACTCGATGCGTTGTCATCTGTTTTTGTACGAGTAAGGGATAAAGCTAAAGACACTTCCTTGGTTTTATATGCCCGATCCCTTTACCGTTCAAAGCTTTCAAAAGGAGAAATCACTGATTACACTTACAGGATCAGCATGGGAAAAATTGATGCATTTGAACGCTTCCAGAGGACATCGAAAACTGGCATGCCTCATGCCGGATTGTCATTGGAAGATATCAATGCCACCATTGTCAGGAACTTCATTGATTTCAAAATCATGGAAGATGGCATCAGCACAAGTGCATCGCTGAACAAGTCTATCCAACCGATTGTAACTGCAATTCGGGCGGCTAATGCTGAAGGCCTCATTCTCGACAGCACGTTTGCCGCTATAGGGATTGCGCTCAAAGAAGCATTGACAGAATATGACATTAAGCCTCAGGAACATTCCGTTCATGTGCTCAGAGGCGAGGACTTGCGAATCCTCCGATCCGGGCGCTTGTGTATGCGGGATGCTGAGCCTCTGGCTGACGCTGTCGATATATTCATTTTCAGTCTGTGCACCTGCGGCCTTTCATTTTCCGATGTTGCCCGCCTGCAGTGGAATGATATTTCATCGGATTGGACCAGCATGAAGAAGCCGCAGTACAAGACCGCCAGAAATCCAATCGTCGTCCCGCTTTCCGTCGAGGCCATCAGCATACTGGCCAGATGGGCCGGTCGCCATGCCAAGTTCATATTCGGCATACTGCCGGAAGGAATGAATGTCAATGATTCACGAAATCTCAGAAAAGTAATCGAATCGCAAGAATGCTACTACGACGCTATGCTTGCCCGTGCCGCAAGACTATGCGGTTTGAGAATATCAATGTCAATGTCTGACGCAAGGCATACTTTTGCGGTCAGTTGCGCTAAGAGAGGAATGAATATCAAGACTTTAAGCCGTTTTCTCGGGATGAGCCTCCAGAAGACGGAAAAAGTTTATGGGACATATTATCCTGAGAATGATGTCGGGTGTCTGGACAAGTGCTTGAAATCCCTTTGGAATGAGTAGTTTTGCGCTTTTAATATCAAAAAGAATGAGAACCATAAAAAACTGACATCCCACGTGGTGTCTTTGTCTTGAAAAAAGACAGAAAACTGAAAGGCAAGTGCCTTGTCGTGTTTAAATTCAACCTTCTGGCAGATAACCGCAGCATTGAAGTACCCACTAAACTGTACGTGTCACCGGAAAATTGGGACGGACGGAAACATTGTCCTCGTGCCGGTTGTCCGAGCATCGCTAAACTCAGGCGTCAACTGGCATATTTCAAGGAGAAGATTTATTCCAGACTGGGGGCATGTAATGCGGTTATAACTCCGGAAGTATTGGAACAGATAATCAACGGCGGGTATCTGAACCCATCAGATGTCTCGCGTAAGACCCCTCTCATTTCCTATGCCAGACACGTCAATATCTTGCGTTATCAGTTGGGTGCCATAGGTTATTCTGTTTTTAAGAATTCCTGTCTGGCGATAGATGAGTTTGAAAGATTCCATGGACACATCCAGCGTACACCTCCCACCCTTGATACTTTGAAACCGGAGTTGTTTGAGTCTTACAGGGAGTATCGCAGAGTGACTCTGAAGAACAAATGCCTGGAAACCATTGACAAAGCTGTACTTCCCTTCCAGATGGCTGTGCGCCACGCGATAGCAAATGGCATTATCCCCAATTCTGAGTTTGATCGGCTTTTCGGAAGCGCATTCATGCGGCAGCGCACGAGAAGATATGCAGCGGCAGAAGAAGCTGCAGTGCGTTACTTGGATGATGCGGATTTCTACACCCTTCACGAGTATTGGTTAAAATTGAAATCGGGACGCCGAAAGGATGTTCTCGACATGTTTTTCTTTTCATTCTATTGCGATGGACTGCGCTTCTCGGATATCCTTACGTTGGAATGGGACAGCATCGATATGGACGCTCAATTATTGAGGAAATGTCAATATAAGACTCGGCAGGAAGTGACTGTGCCGCTTTCTCCTACGGCGATGGATATACTGAGGCGGTGGTCGGGGCGACGGCAACGATTTGTCTTCAGGTTGTTGGTCCCGCAGACTGACATGACTGACCAGAAGTCATTGTACGCCCAGCGTATGTCCAAGACGCGCTCCCAGAATGGCGTTCTCTGCAGGATAGGAAAAGAACTGAATCTCAATGTCGGTCTGACCACTCATGTTGCCAGGCATACCTTCGCCGTAAGGGCCATCAACAGGGGCGTAAGCATTTATATCCTCAGCAATCTCCTTGGTCATTCATCCGTAATCGCCACCGAGAAAACCTATGCCAAACTGTTGCCGAAGACGCTTGACATCGCCCGGTCAGCAATATATGGTGGCAAGTAAGTCAATGTTGAATGTGCCTGAATGAGGGGTGTCTGTCGAAACGTCACGATATCGGGTGAGGTAACGAATATTGTTTATTTGCCCTATATCGTGATATCTTCTTCATGTTAATGTTAAAAGGGCCTGTCGCCAAATTAAGTTTAACTGTGCGCCTTCAAAAACAGCAGGATAAATGTAAACAGCAGATAGTCTTTCATATAGATGCTCAGGAGTTTAGTGACGTTACGTATGCTGTGGTCGACTACTGACTCTGTGATATTCAATTTGGCGG
>DAIOXG010000331.1:0-3530 GCA_036758085.1 Prevotella sp.
GTTTGAAGCGCATGCAAGGTTCCGTACCTACTCCTTTTGGAGAAGTTAAGGTGAAAATGGATGCCCACACCGTAACGGTGAAGAGCGATGGCGGAAAGGGCAAACTCATCATCGGCGGAAAGGAATACGAAATTCCTGTAAACAAAGAAATAAAAATAGAATATTAAATATTGGAAATGACAATAAGACAAACTTTTTTTGCCTTTGCCGTAGCTGCATCGCTTGCTTCTTGCGGAAACAAGGAAACAACGGTTACAACCATGCAGTCGCTGCCGCAAACGGATTATGCGGCATCGCTTATAGCCAAGAATATCCAAGGAATGCCTAAGGGCTACAAAATTAGAGTTGGCATTGCCAATGATACTGTCGGTAAACCTGCCGAAGGCTTTTCTCTGCTCCGCAAGGGGAAGAAAATAAGCATTGTCGGTAATGATGCTTCGGGGGCTATATATGGTGCCAACCGACTTGTGGAGTATTTCAGAACAAATGGGTCTTTAGAGATTCCTTATACTATAATTGATGCTCCGGAGATGAAACTGCGCGGTGCGTGCGTGGGACTGCAAAAAACGGTTTATCTGCCTGGGCATAAGGTATATGAATATCCTTACACTCTGGAGAATTTCCCTTGGTTCTACGACAAGGAGCTATGGATTAAATATCTCGACATGCTGGCTGCCGACAATATGAATGCCGTATTCCTGTGGAACGGTCATCCGTTTGCTTCGCTCGTAAAGCTCAAGGATTACCCTTTTGCTCCTGAAGTGGACGACGCTACGATGAAGAAGAACCAGGAGATGTTCTCGTTTCTTACTACCGAGGCTCAGAAACGAGGCATCCGCATAATTCAGATGTTCTATAATATCATCGTATCAAAACCGTTTGCCGACCACTATGGCATTAAGACGCAAGACCGCAACCGTCCTATAACACCACTCATTGCCGACTATACCCGAAAGAGCATCGCCGCATTTATAGAGAACTATCCTAATGTGGGATTTCTCGTTTGTCTGGGCGAAGCAATGTCGGGGATCGAGAACGACATAAAGTGGATGAACGAGACTATCATTCCGGGTATCAAGGACGGGCTGAAGGCTTCGGGACGAACCGACGAACCGCCTATTATCCTGCGCTCTCACGACACCGACGGACCGCGTGTGCTTCATGAGGCTTTGCCTTATTACAAGAACATCTATACGATGAGCAAATATACGGGCGAATCGCTTACCACTTATCAGCCACAAGGACCGTGGGCAGAGACTCACCGACAGCTTGCAGCCGCTGCTCCCGTGCATATCAGTAATGTGCATATCCTTGCCAACCTTGAACCATGGCGATGGAGCTCACCGGCATTTATAGAGAAAACGGTACAGGCCATGCACAACGTGCACCATGCCAACGGACTGCATCTGTATCCGCAGGCTAACTACTGGGACTGGCCTTATTCTGCCGACAAACTGCCCGACGGAAAGCGCGAACTGCAGATTGACCGCGACTGGATGTGGTATCAGGCTTGGGGAAGATATTCGTGGAACTGCCATCGCGGTGAGGACAAGACGTATTGGAAGAAAACACTTGCCGACTTTTACGGCACTGACACCATCACCGCCGGACGCATCATCGAGGCCTACGACCAGAGTGGAGAGATTGCACCTAAACTCTTGCGACGCTTCGGCATAACGGAGGGCAACCGACAGTGTCTGTTGCTCGGCATGAAGATGAGTCAGCTTGTAAATCCTTATAAATACACTATTTATCCGGGATTCTACGAGAGTTGCGGTCCTACTGGCGAGAAGCTTATCGAATATGTGGAGAAGGAATGGAAACACGAGAAGCATATCGGTGAGTTGCCTCTCGATATCGTTAGCCAATGCGTCAGTCATGGTGACAAGGCGGTGGAGGCTCTTAAAGGTGTTTCGGAGAAGATTACGAAGAACAAGGATGAGTTTATGCGTCTTGTGAACGACATGAACTGCTACCGCGACTTTGCATATTCATTCCGCTATAAGGTGCTTGCTGCCGAACAGGTGTTGAACTACAAGTGGTCAAAGGATGTGGAATATCTCAAGAAGGCAGTACCGCTGCTCGAAAAGAGCGACGACTACTATAAGAACCTTGTTGAAGAAACAAAGGACACATACTATAATGCCAACAGTATGCTTACCTCACAGCGACGAATTCCTGTCGGGGGCGATGGCGGTAAGTTCAGTACTTGGAAAGAGATGATGCCTGTTTATCAGGAGGAACTCGACAATCTGAAGAAGAATATCGAGAGTCTGACTTCTGTTGATAAGTCTGCTGTCAAGAAAGAGTCTTTTGCCAAGGTTTCAGATGCCCTTTCATACAAAGGAAACGAGAAGAACGGCTATGTAAAACTGTTGAGCGACTATCAGACTGCTACCTTGAAGAAAGGTGCAAAATTGTTTATCGGTAGAGATGAAGCTGTTGATACTCTTGCCACAGAACTTGAAGGAATGAAAGCTCTGGTGCTCAACCGCGACACGGCACGCATAAAAGGCATCAGCATAGAGTTTGAAAGTAAGAAGCCTGTAAAACTTCTCGTTGGTTTCTTTGTTGATGACCAGACTAAATTCGCCCGTCCGCCAAAGCTCGAAACCGATGCCACAGGAAACGAATACGGACAGGCGGAGCCTATCATCAGCAACGGAATGATTCTCACCCAAATGCCTATCGCCAATATCCATGCATACCATTTCCCGGCAGGACACCACGTAATCAACCTGCCAAAGGGAATTATCATGGTGGCAGGATTTACCGGCAGCGAGATAAAGATTCGTGATGCAAAACTCAACGGAGCCGGAACGGAAGTTGACTGGCTATTTATGTAGAAAATATGAAACGACTATATTTACTTTTCTCCTTCCTCGCACTGTTTGCCATAACTTCTTCGGCACAGCGCAGAGCGAAGAACCGCTCAGCGGCAAAATCCACTATTGTCTCTCAAGCTGAGATGAAGCGTGTCTATGAGGCGGCAAGGACTCCATATAAATATGGAATGGTGGTGGCACCGACCGACAACTACCATAAAATTGACTGTCCTACTGTTTTTCAAAAAGACGGCAAATGGTATATGACCTACGTGTGCTACAACGGCAAAAACGGTACTGACGGGCGCGGTTATGAAACATGGCTTGCAGAGAGTAGCGACTTGCTCCACTGGAACACTCTTGGCAGAGTGCTCGAATACGGCACCGGCAATGAGTGGGACAAGAACCAGCGAGGCGGTTTTCCTGCTCTTATCGACTATACCTGGGGCGGGTCTTACGAGATTGAAAAATACAAAGGACGCTACTGGATGACGTATATCGGCGGTGAGGGCACTGGCTATGAAGCAGTGAATGCTCCGCTGAGCATCGGTCTTGCATCAACTAAACAGGATGTTACAAAGGCTCATCCATGGGAAACTCTCAGCAAGCCTACATTGTCTTATAACGACAAAAAGGCTCAATGGTGGGAGTATATGACCCAGTATAAGAGTATGATTTACCGTGTGGACAAGAAGCGGTTCGGCT
>DAIOXG010000332.1:0-3511 GCA_036758085.1 Prevotella sp.
ACGACAGCTTACAATAAACGACAATACGCAATGAAATATAAAGTCTATACCCACAGAACAGGCAACAGTCTTGATGCCATACGCAACAGTATCGGAAAATCCATAGTAGTCGACTCTGCCGAGGATTTCTATGCCCAGCTGACGGAAGCTTGTAGCAACGAACTCGAAACGGAGGTAAAGTATGATATATTGAAAAGCGTGTTCCGAAGAGCTGTGGAGCAAGCCACGGCAAACTGCAATATCTCCTTCATGGGACTCTTCGCAAAACTCGACTATTGCATAAAGGAGTTTCATGTTCCATACACCATTGCCGGTCTATTGCAGACGGCAAGAAAAGAGATGTTCCCGGAGTTTAACAGAAAAGAAGAGGACTCCGAGAAAAAACTTGAGCAGAATTTTCCACACAATCTGAAAGCTACTGCCCTACTCGTCTACCACCTCTGTGGGAAAAAGAAGATACCAGACGCAATAGAACAGCTTTTCCCTAAAGCCGACAGAAAAAGCTCATGGGGAAAATTCAGCGAGAAGTTCTTGAGGGTTGTTGTGGAGAAATGGGACGACGACTTTATATGGGCTACGGAAGAGGAGAACGGTACGACGATACAGATTTGCTATGGTAAGGAGAACAATATCCTTAACCTAAACGGGAAATTCACGTGGCAGTATCTTAAAGACACACTATGGCAAGGAGCACAACTGAACCTCGTGCGACTGAGACAAGACGAACGTGGACTGTATTATCTACCCGAACTCATCATTCTCGAACCCGACTATCTCGTGAATATCACCACAATAGCCGGATGCTTCGAGACGTATGCCGAATCGCCTTTCGTGAACCTCATAAACAAACTAAAGCCGCGACAGAACACTCTGCCTATACATCTTGGAAACTTCGCCGGACAGATGCTCGATGATACTGTGCATGGAAGGTCTGTACCGTTTGACGACAGTCTGAAGGAGTTTATCAAGGAAAATGCCCTGAACCTGATATCTTGTCAGGACTTCATACAGGACTACGTGAAATTCAAGAACGATGCGAAGATCCAAAAGCGTAATATCGAAAAACTTGTAGGCGAAGACTTGAAGCACGACATTGGCAACTACAATGCGAAGGACGTCACTCTCGAACCTTCGTTCTTTAGCGACGTGCTCGGTATTCAGGGACGTATGGACTTTTTCTACAGTCGTGAGGACAACGACAGCGAAAACAACCCCGACAACAGATACTTCATAATCGAACAAAAATCCGGGAAGGCGGCTTTCGTTCCGTTTTCTGCCCCGGGATTTGACCCAAACGTGCCAGAGATGAAGGAGCAACATCACGTGCAGCTTCTACTCTACCGCGCCCTCTTCCTTTATGGATATAACAAATATGCCAACCAGATATCAAACTTTCTGCTTTACTCTAAATATGGCAAGGGACTGCTCGCCGTGCCGCAGAATCCACAACTTCTGCTCAGGGCAATAAAAATACGCAACCTTATTGCATGGAGCGAAATTCTCTATGCAAAGGAGGGCTTGGATATATTGCAGACGCTTTCGCCAGACAAGCTGAACATAAAGCATACAGCAGGAAAACTTTGGGAGAACTATACCCGACCGCAACTGGCTGAGATTCTTGACCCGATACATCAGGCATCACCTCTGGAACGCGCTTACTATCTCCGTTTTATGCAGTTCGTTGAGGAAGAGGCGCTGCTTTCAAAGATGGGAAACAAGACGAAGGAGAACTCCGGCTTTGCCTCTGTATGGCATGACACGCTCGACGAGAAGAAGGCTGCGGGAAATATTTACGACGAACTGTCTATCGCGGCTTATGGCGAGGACGAGAAAGGGGTATATTCCGTCACACTCAACTTCGGCAATGCGGTATCGGCAGACACTACGAACTTCAGAACTGGGGATATAGTTATTCTTTATTATTACAGGAAAGGAGAGACTCCTGATGCTTGTGCCCACATGGTATTCCGTGGAAGTATTGAAAACATTAAGGAGAATTGTATCACACTAAGGTTGCGCAACTCACAGACTGACAAGCAGATATTCAAAAAACATAAAGATAAGCTTTGGGCTGTAGAGCATGACATGTTCGAGGCTTCTACCAACTCGCTTTACTGCGGAATGCACAGTTTTCTGTCTGCCACAAAGCGTCGCCGCGACCTTATCTTACTACAAAGAGAACCGGAGATTGACCCAACACAAACGATAAAAGGCAGTTACGGCAGTTTCGACACTTTAGTAACAAGGGCGAAACAGGCTCGCGACATGTTTCTCATTATCGGTCCGCCGGGAACCGGGAAGACTTCCTTCGGACTTGTTAATCTGTTGAAAGAGGAACTACTGGAGCCTGACACCAACGTTCTGCTACTTTCATATACCAACAGGGCGGTTGACGAGATTTGCAGCAAACTGGTGGAGATTAAGGAAAAGGAATACCCAGAGTTTGACTTTATCCGCATCGGGTCCGACCTTTCTTGCTCTAAGGAATACAGGCGCTTTTTGCTTCGGGAGATAACAGCAAACTCGGAGAAAGGAGGCAATGAACTGGCACAGCGGATAAGGAGGACAAGAGTGTTCTGCGGAACGACGGCTGCCCTGAGTGCTAACATAGCTCTATTCAAGCTCAAAAGGTTCTCACTTGCCATCATCGACGAATCATCGCAGATTCTGGAGCCTCATCTCATCGGACTTCTCTCCGCCCACGAGGACGGTAAGGAGGCTATAGAAAAGTTTGTGCTTATCGGCGACCATAAGCAGTTGCCGGCTGTGGTACAACAGACACAGGAGGAATCAATGGTTACCGACGAGGCGTTAAGAAGTATTCATCTAACGGATTGTCGCTATTCTCTGTTTGAAAGATTATTGCAGCATTTCAAAACAAGCAGCGGATACGACCAGCGCTTTGTTTATATGCTCACAAAACAAGGACGAATGCATCAGGATATTGCAGCTTTTCCTAACCAGGCTTTCTATGGGGGCAAACTACAGGTGGTTCCTTTGGAGCATCAGTTACTGCCCAACATCGATGTCAAGACTGACAACAGTATCATAAAAATGCTTGCCACAAGAAGGATTGCCTTTGTATGTTCGGAACGGTCCAAACGCTCTTTGTCTGGAAAAACGAACAGTATTGAAGCGGAGATGATTGCCAACACCGTATATAATATATATATGCTCACAAAAGACAAGTTCAGCACCGAACAGACGGTTGGCGTTATCGTACCATACAGAAACCAGATTTCTACAGTTCGCAACGCCATCGACAGATTCAATATCCCCGTTCTTCACGACATCACTATCGATACCGTGGAAAGGTATCAGGGCAGTCAGCGCGACTATATAATCTACGGTTTTACCATACAACAAGGCTATCAGCTCAATTTCCTTACCGACAACGTGTTTGAGGAGGACGGAATGATTATCGACCGCAAACTGAACGTTGCAATGACCCGTGCAAGGCTGAATCTTGTACTTATCGGCAATCCGTGGCTACTGAAAAAAAATGTAACGT
>DAIOXG010000333.1:0-3511 GCA_036758085.1 Prevotella sp.
AGAGAGTCGAGCCAGTCGGCAAGAGTAGACTTGCTGTCGACCTTAGCGCAAAATCCGAGGTTGCCGTCGGCAGTTTCAAAGAGATAGAGTTTGCTGCTGAAGTCGATGCCGCAATCCTCCACGTTGTCAACCTTCAGCAGCGACTTCACCACGTTGTTGTCAGCCATTCCCGTCTGTTCGTTCAGCGCCTTTGTGTCGATAGCCACGAGAGCGTTGCTGCTTGCCGGGATGGCATTGATGTAGTCGTCTCCTGAGCATGAAGAATAAATGCAAATGCAGGCAATTGCTGCCAGCATTTGCAATCCTATAGTCTTGATAAGTTTCATATCCTGAAAATGTTAGTTCTTTACCTTGAATTTCTGTGTCTGTATTATTCCTTTCTGCAAGTCAGCTGTGCCACCATGGTGGCATACAGAGCAGCAGTTTCTGTGCGCAGTCGGCTTTTTCCCAACGACACCGGCACATAACCGTTCTTTATGGCGAGTCTCACTTCGTCGATAGAGAAGTCGCCTTCCGGCCCGATAAGTATCGTTACGTTTTCCGCTTCCTCTTTATGTTCCTGTAGAGTAGAGAAGAGGTCTACGCTTTGCACCTCGTTGTAGCAATGAGCGATGAATTTCAGTCCGGGTCTGTCCTTTCCGATGAAATCCTTGAAAGATGTGAGCGGTGTAAGTTCCGGTTTCCATGGCTTTCGGCTTTGCTTCATGGCAGATACGATAATCTTGTCGAGCCTTACGGTTCTCATCACCTTCCGTTCAGAGAATTTACAGTTGAGGAACGCCAGTTCGTCGATGCCTATTTCCGTAGCTTTTTCGGCAAACCATTCCGTGCGGTCCATCATTTTCGTTGGAGCCATGGCGATGCATATTCTGCCGTTCCATGTTTTCTCCTGTGGCATTTTCTCTTTAATCTCATACATGCAGTGTTTGGTAGCTGCAAGCGTAACCACAGCCCTGTAGAAGTTTCCTTCTCCGTCCATCAGAAACATTTCGTCGTCGCTTTTCAGTCGCAACACTCTAAGAGCGTGCATAGCCTCTTCAGTCGGCAGTTCTGTAGCTTCGGCAGCTCCAGGCACATAAAAATATCTTGCCTCTTTCATAATATATTCGGTTTATAGAGTATTTTCTTTATTGTTTCTTTTCTTAAGTTCCTTGCTCAATTTAGATGCCAGTTCGTAGTTTTCCTCCTCAATAGCCTTTTCGAGCGATTCCTCAAGCATTGTGTCGGTTATTACGTTAATTGGCACTGAGATTTTCTTGCCTTTTCCGTTGAACGTGTTCGACTGTCGTCTCATCAGGTCCTCCGTTGTGTATATGGGCAATTCGGCGATTATAGCCAGTAAGATTGCGTGGCTTGCTTTAACTGGGAATCTGTCGCCGTTTGTCGTGTCGCGGATTACGGTTAGATATTGTTCGTCCTTCACCCCCTCGATAAGCACCTCGTAGTCTGTTGCCCCCTTAGCCTTGAGCATCCTTGCCATCACCTCAGGCAGCATATCTTGTGTCTCAGGCATTTCCTTAGCCCTCATGTCGATAGCTATTTTCGTATTTTTGTCGCAGATGATGGTAATTTGTCTCAGTTCGAGTTCGTCGGTGAGCACAATCAGTCCGATATTCTCGTTGCCGAGAATTTCCGACACGTTGTTGAAAAGAAGTTTAACCATATCCATATCCTTTCTTTCCTTTGAGAACCATTCCTCCTTTTTTTTCTCTTTCAGACAGTCGACCTGTCGTTTTCTGTTCTCTTTATTCCTCTTCCTTATGTTTGAACATCATGGCGAAGCTGATGCCTACGACAAGGGCAAATCCTGCGAAGATAAACCAGCAAGTCTGCCAGTCGCCCACGAGGAATCCCTCCTCCGTCCAGTGGCAGTAGTGGTTTACTATCTCTCCAGCGAGCAGAGTTCCTATTGTTGCACCCAGTCCGTTGGTCATAAGCATGAATAGTCCCTGTGCCGAAGCCTTTATGTCCTCGCTGCATTCAGCGTTGACGAACAGTCCGCCGGATACGTTGAAGAAGTCGAATGCCACACCGTAAACGAGGCATGAGAGGATAAAGAGAATCACGCTTGGGAATGCCGGTCCACCGAGTCCGAAGAATCCGAATCTCAATACCCATGCAAACATTGCGATAAGCATCACGTTCTTTATTCCGTATCTCTTCAGGAAGAACGGGATGAGCAAGATGCAGAAAGCCTCTGCAATCTGTGAGATAGAAACGAGCAATGTTGCGTTGTTTGCAGCGAAAGTCGTGGCGAGCAGCGGGTCAGCCTTGAAATGAGTGATAAAAGGCGTAGCATATCCGTTGGTCACCTGCAGCGACATGCCGAGCAGTCCGGAGAAGATAAAGAACAGCGCCATTTTCTTGGTTTTAAAGAGTTTAAAGGCGTCGAGTCCAAATATCTCCACGAGAGTTTTCTTCTGTCCGTTGTCTTTCTTCTCTACCAGTTTGCATTGCGGCAGCATAAAGAAACTGTATACGAAGAGAACCACGCCGAGCAGTCCTGAAACGAAGAACTGCATGTGGGTGTATTGGAATTTCGTTGCGTCGTCGGCGAGTGTCAGCGAGAAAGCCCCGTCATTGAATGTAGCGCAGTTTACGAACCACATCGTGATAATAAATCCCACGGTACCGAGCACACGGATAGGTGGAAAATCCTTCACGGTGTCCCTGCCGCGGTCTTGTAGAATCTTGAAAGCCACGGTGTTTGAAAGAGCGAGAGTAGGCATGTAGAAAGCCACACTCAGCGTGTAAATGGTAATAAACACGGTCTTGTCTGGCATTGCCTGACTTGCGCCGATCATGCACAGGGCAATCATTCCGGCACCGGCAGCCAGATGACACAGTCCGAGTAGTCGTTGCGGTTGAATCCACTTGTCTGCCACGATGCCCATCAGCGTAGGCATGAATATGGACACAATTCCCTGTATGGCATAAAACCAAGATATTTCTGTTCCCATACCGGCTTTGCCGAGATAGTTGCCCATGGAAGTGAGATAAGCGCCCCATACGGCGAACTCCAGGAAATTCATTATTGACAAGCGTACTTTCAAGTTCATTGTATTATAATTTTTTAGTTAATCTTTTTATGTGTATATATAATATGCAAAGTTAATGTAAAAAAACAAACATGCAAAAGAAAACGTCATGTTTTTTTTCTTTAACTCATTGTCTGCCGGTTACATGTTGTTCTACGATTTAAGTCTCTCCAGTTATGACTTTGTGTAGAAAATTTCTCTCTTTGGGATATAAAACAAAAAGAGACTATGCGAAATATAATTCTGCATAGCCTCTTGATATTTAGTATTTTAGAATTCGCTCGTAAAGTGGAACTTTATATGCTTGAAGTCCTGCTGAGCCATTGATAGCACATAGCCTGAATCGGCAAGGAACACGTCCCTTCCGTCCTTGTCCTTTGCCATATACTGGTACTTGCGCTTCTTGAAGTTTTCCAGTTCCTCCGGGTCGTCGCTCTCTATCCAGCATGCCTTGTAGAGGTGTACCGGTTCCC
>DAIOXG010000334.1:0-3510 GCA_036758085.1 Prevotella sp.
ACCTTCTTGTCCACGATTTTCCAAGTGATGTAGTCCACATCGAAAGGCACGTTGCTCTGGTTCTTTATCTCCGTGTGGAAGTAGAGTAAGCCGTTGTGCGTGTAGATGCCTTTCAACAGGTATTGGATGCCGAAACGCTTGCAGCCGATATGCTTCACCTCGCGCTTGTTCTGTTTGTGGATGGACTTCATGATAAGGCGCACCAGCATCGGGCTTTCGCTGCCCAGCTCTTTCAGATAGATTTCCTGCGCATTGTTCGGGCGGTTCACCGTACTGCCGTCATGGATGAAATCGCACATCTCCACGTTGAGTAACAGCGGTTCGGCGGCGTACTTCACGTTGAAGGTGTAGAAACTGCCGTCCTCCGTGATGACGGACATATTCGTTTCGTTGGGAAAATTTCTCACGGTAGCATTCACGCGGATGACGTTCTCCGCTCCGTCGGCTTTCCCGGCAATCAGGTCGGGCGAGCCTAAATCGACATAGCGCACCTCCGCCGGAAAAATGACGTGGACGGTCTTGTCATAGGTCACTTCCAGTCCGTGCGGCGGTATCATGCGGTCGAAGGTCAGCTTGCGCGACAGACCGTGATACAGGTCGCCGTCCGCCTCCTTCTGCGGATAGACCTCCTTCGTCAAGGTCGGCTGTTCACTTCCTTTGGTCGTTTCAACGGTTACATTCTCCTGCGCGTTGGCAGTTGCGATGCCCATAGCGAGGGCAAACATGATGATTACTTTTCTCATTACTTTTGGATTTTAGTGGTAAATGTTTTTTTGATTGATTGTTGTTTTCAGTCCTTTTCCTGATAGAGCATGACCCTGTACCCGGCTTTCAGATGCACCTTTACGGTTCGCATCTTCTTGGCGATGTACTGGCTCGTGCCTTGTATCAGCCCCTTGCCCAAATCGGAGGCGAGCTGCGCCCCGGCATTGGTGGAGATGTTGATGCTGCTCCCTAACGAGCCGCCCATGTTGGCGGCGACCTCCCTGACGGCGTTCATCTCCATCGAGTTCGGGATGAAGATACCGGGCTGTCCGTCCGTGTCATAGACCGCAAGCTCCACCGGGATAATCGTGCCATCGTATTCCAGCGAGGTGACCTCGATGTCGAGCCGCTCACCCTGTATCTTGCCCGTGCCGACCACCACTGCATTGCGTGGGATTGTTCTGCCCGCCACCGCCATAGGCTCCAGCAGGCGCAACCTTACCGTCTGTCCGTCCGTCACGCTCTGCGCACCATGCACACATGCCGGGATGGTATTCCGGTCCGATACCTCTGTAGTGCCGACAGCCGTGTTGAACCCCCGGTTGCGCTCCTGCGAGAAGGTGGCGACAAACTCCGCGTTGCTCATGGGCTGTGCAAGGGAGGAAACGACTTGGCGGGTCACTTGCCTTACGGGTGTCGCCGTGTTCTTCTTTCCCTTCTGCACGGTGGAAGGCTCTGCCGCCTGTTCCGGCTTTCCTCCGTTCTGACCGCCCATGTACTTTGCCGCCAGCTCATAGGACTTCTCCATAAGTGCCACCTGTTCGTCCATAGATGAAGTCCTGCCCTTCTCGCTTTCCAGTTCCGACTCCAGCGAGGCGATGCGCTCCAACAGCTCATCCATCTCGGCATTGTCGTTCTTCGGCTGTTCGTAGAAGTTGCCGAGGGTGGCGTTCAGGTCACGGTAGGCGGCTGCGGAGGATTGGATGGTCTGCGGCGTGGCGGGCTGTGCCTTTTCCTCTTTGCCGCCCGGATTGGCGAGGTCGAAGTCCGTCCCGTCCTCCGTTCCAGCTATCTCGCGGTCGAACATGTCGCCCAGCTGCCCGATGGCACGGTTGCGGCTCTCCTGACGCTCTTCCATCTCCCCATGCTCGTAGGCTTTCAGCTTGTCGCCGATAATCTGCCGGTTCGCCTTGTCAGCGTCGGGCATCTCGGTGTTGTATCCGTCCGTTCCCGGCGGTTGCTCCTTGCCGGAGGACGGGGCGAATATCAGCCACATCGCCCCGATGAACACCAGCACCATAGCGGGCAGGACTATCATCTTCTGCCGTTTCAGCCGCTGCGCCTCGGTCAGCGGTTCGCGCCCCTTTTTCGGCTTTCCCGTGTCGGGAGCGGCTTTGTTCTCTTTCGTCGGTTCATTCTTCGTCTGTTCCATATAAATAAGGTGTTAAGTGATTGTCAGTTTCCACCGGGGTCGGCAGTTCCACCCGTCCGGCATGTCCCGTTTCCATGCGTAAGCCGTCGTTCCTGCCGATGTCATAGACGGCTCTGCCGAAGGTGTAGAGGGCAAGCACCGCGAAGGCGGCGAGCATCCCCAGTACGATGCGGCGGCGTGTTTCCGGCGGCAAGCCGTCCAGATACCCTTTGAGACTTGCCGCCAAGCGTTTCCGTTTGTCGTGGAGTTTCCAATACATGCCCCACATTGATTTTCTGATACTTTTCATGTCCTGTTACCGTTTGATAGTCTGTAAATCCTTGTTCTCAATGATGGTGAAACCCTCGATGGTAAAACCGTTCGGGTTGTCATCCGACCGCGATGCGTTCAGCAGGCGGCAGGTGGTCACGAGGCTGCGCTCGGTGACGTTGCTCTGCCGGATGATTTTCTGTGTGGCGTAGGTCACGGCACGGTAGGGATAGGCGTTGAAGTCGCACACCACGCTGTCCACCTTCAGCACTTGGTTGATGTTCCCGGCGATGATGCGGTTGTAGTACCCCTTCTCCGCGAAGTCC
Source organism: Prevotella sp. (assembly GCA_036758085.1). Taxonomy (GTDB): domain Bacteria; phylum Bacteroidota; class Bacteroidia; order Bacteroidales; family Bacteroidaceae; genus Prevotella. The sequence continues at coordinate 2,713 of DAIOXG010000334.1, forward strand.
GAATAATAGTGGTACACGCTCTTGTCCGCCAGCAGCAAGGCACGTTTCACGTTGTGTTCAATCGCGCTTTTTTCAGGTGATAGCGTGAAGAACATCTCGTGGAAACGGCGCACATGTTCCCGTGCCTCCGCCGGGCGGTTCTGCGACAAATCCTGAGACAAGGCGAGCATCAGGCTCTTGCCGTTGTCCAGCACATAGATTTTCTCCCGTTGCTTCTCCGCGAAACGGTAGGAGTTCCACACGCTCCACACCGTCACCACGGCGCACAGCGAGAGGAAGACGATACCGAACAGGCGTATCTGCCTGAACGACGATTCGATGTTTCTAAGTGATTTGAATTCCATTTATATTTTCCAATTTATGATTGCACATTGATTATTTCAGCAATTTGCCGACACGTCCGACTGCGTTTCCTGCGGCTGCACCCGCCACGCTGCCCGCCATGCTTCCGGCTCGTCCCGCCATCTGGTTCACGTTGCGACCGTAACCGCCCATGCCTCCGGCTTGGATAATCCAGCCGGCAACGGTGGGAATGGTGAAGTATCCGATGATGCCGATGCAGAGGAACACGATATACACCCCGTCGCTCGAATCCAGCGAGAAGTTCGGGTCTGCCTGCATCCGCTCGATGTCGCTTTGCAGCATCAGCACCTGTATCTTCGCCAGTATGGTGCTGAACATGTCCGACACCGGAAGCCACAGATAGACCTGTATGTAGCGGCATATCCACTGCGTGAGCGTGCTTTGGAAACCGTCCCATACCGACAGGGCGAAGGCTATCGGACCGAGTATCGCCAG
>DAIOXG010000335.1:0-3501 GCA_036758085.1 Prevotella sp.
GTTAATTACTTCCATTATCGTGTGAATTATTTATACTGGTTAATATCGATTGCTTTTGGTTTCTGAGCCTCGTGGTTGTGCTCTGTTCCCTCATAAACATAAAGGTTGTCCATCAGGCTGCGACCGAGCGGGCCTTTTGGAAGCATACCCTTAACGGCGTGACGGATAATCTTGTCTACACCACCCTTGCGAGTGCGAAGCTCGGCTGGAGTGTTGAAGCGCTGTCCGCCTGGGTAACCAGTATAACGGGTGTAAACCTTGTCGGTTTCCTTCTTGCCGGTGAAGTAAGCCTTGCCGGCGTTGATGATGATTACGTTGTCTCCACAGTCTACGTGAGGAGTGAAGTTTGGCTTGTACTTTCCGCGCAACAATTTTGCTACCTTTGAGCAAAGACGACCAACTACCTGGTCTGTGGCGTCAATAACAACCCACTCTTTGTTTACTGTTTCCTTGTTTGCGGAAATAGTCTTGTAACTTAAAGTGTTCATTCTGATGTTAAAATTTTACTACTAAAAAACGTTTTTTTATTACTTTCTTTACGCCTTTTCAACCCTTTCATCTCACCTTATTATATATATAATACGAAAAGACAAACATTTAAAAAGTCGTTTGAATATTGATTCACTAACCGTCCCACTCGGCCAAAAGCAAGACTATTAACACAACATTCATGGGGTTCTAAGTGTTTCCCCGTTAAATAATCGGATTGCAAAGGTATGAATTTTTCTACACATTATATAATATAGAGCATCACCACCACAATCTTTTACATATAATTAACAATAAAGTCTTAATAAATAAGATTTTTTCTGTCAAACGTATTCACTTACGGGCATTCTTAATTTAAGTTTCAGATTTAGTTCTAATTCATCAATATCAGTCCTCAAGAATACCTTTCAAAAGATAAGTTGCATTCTGATTGCGTGCCACTCCTGGAGTAATCTTATACGTATATGTGATATTATCCGCCAACTTTATCTCGAAACAGTAATTATGGAAACGCTCCGGCTGAGCGTCTGCCATTTTTGAGAGTTCAAGATCGTGTGTGGCAATTATTCCACTAACCGGCAGTTTTGCCGCTGCTTCAAGAAACATCCTCGAACCGTTTAATTTGTCGAGCGAGTTGGTACCTTTCAGTATCTCGTCGAGAATTATCAGCGTATGCCTGTTCTGCCGCACGTTATCGAGAAGAAGCTTGAGTCGTAACAATTCCGCATTGAAATAACTTATGCCACCGGCAAGATCATCACTTGTGCGCATACTGCTGAAGAGGGAAAAGACCGAAACTTTTAGACTATCCGCAAAAACTGTCATACCGCACATTGCCAGAATATAGTTTATGCCTACGGAACGAAGGAAGGTGCTCTTTCCTGCCATATTTGCACCGGTAATGATATAATAGTTTCCGTCCACGACGGTAAAGTCGTTTTTTACCGCTTTCTCGCCAAGAAACGGATGGTACAGTTCTTTTGCTTCATAAACGACCTTGTCATCATCTGTCACCTGCGCCTCGCGGCTGTCCGGTTCGTTATACCTCATTGTTGCCATTGAAACCATTGCATCCATATCGCTTACGGCATCAATCCACAGATATATGTTCTGCATATTGCGACGCTGCCAACGCAGATAGCGGCGCACGAGGAAAAGGTCGTTCCACGCCAAGGCATTGAATATTACGAGTCCGAGGACATTTGCTCTACGGTCAAGGGCGTCGAGAATACCTTTCAGTTCTTTCATTGATGCAAGGGCAGCATCGCCGTCAAGGTTCAGAGCATCAACGATTCTCTTATTCTCCTCTTCTTTGAATGAGGTCTTCGATACAAGTTCCAACAAAGCGATATAAGGTTTTAGACTACCACTAAGTCTGTCAACAGCCTTACTTATCATCTTTATTGCATTAGCCGACAGTCCGATACTGGCTCCGAGCTGCACTACAGTCCATATACAGACAAAATCCGCACTTAGATTTCCCCAAACGCTAAACAGGACCAATACTACAAAAACGGTCATTGAACCAGCAGCCAATGCTAAAGACGCGTTTGAAAGAGCCCATTTCGGTATATCAGTCTTCCGTGTCTCGTCGAGAGCCCTACGTATTGTTTCCGTATGTACCTTATTCTTATACCCCACGGAAAGAAAATCCGTGCGCCACTCTTCCATTTCCGCAAGTTCCGCTATTGCTTTGCGTCGTCGTTCCACCTTTTCCCTGTATTCACCAGCCGAGGCATCAGGAAGTGCACAAGAGGAGAGAATATCAGCCAAACGATCGGCTCCACCCATTGTAACAGTTCGGCAAATGCGCTGAAAAAGCGAGTCTTTACCGAATATATCCATATCAAATGAATATTGGTGTTTTGGATTTATATACCTTCTGCCATCGTCGAACGACGAGTATGTACCATTGAGATATTTCAGATTATCTGAATAAACACAGAGCTTTGCCTCTATCTTTTCAGTCTTCCTTGAGTTCAAGCGGTCAATCCATTTTGTAACGAGGAAAAGTGCAAACAGCGGATTGAAGATAAAGATAAACGGCATGACGCTTACCTTTTCGGACACAAACATTACGGCAACGGCTACTGCCGCAACGAACGACATTATTTCCGTTGCAACAAACCATCTCACCTTTTTCTTTCTTGCTCTCAGTTCTGCCGAGAGTTCGTCATACCTCTTTTTATAATATTCGTCCAGCTTATCTTTCATATCTACTATTATGCTTATTCATTGAAGTTTTTCTTCCACTCGCCTTAAACGAAACATGGCAGCCAATCCACACAAAGCGAACGAGCTGCCATATTATCTTTTCGTTTGTTCTAACGAACTGCATAAAGAAGTTGTTATTACTCCTTTGTGATAACTCTCTTCTCAGCGATACGAGCCTTCTTACCAGTAAGATTGCGCAGGTAATACAACTTAGCGCGACGAACCTTACCAACCTTGTTCAGCTCGATGCTTGCGATGTTAGGAGACTCCATTGGGAAGATACGCTCTACACCAACAGTTCCAGACATCTTGCGTACAGTGAAACGCTTCTTTGTACCCTCACCGTTGATTTTGATAACAACACCACGGTAGAGCTGAATACGCTCCTTAGAACCCTCGATAATTTTGTAAGCTACGGTAACAGTGTCACCAGCTTTGAACTTAGGATACTGCTTCTCGCTTGCAAATGCTTCCTCAGCAACTTTAATTAAATCCATTGTAATTTATTAATTTAAAATTGTTTTATCGTTCCAACGCAACATAACAGGCCACTCTTCTTCCTGCCAGCGATTACGCCGAAAAGCGGTGCAAAGGTAGACATTATTCTCGTAACTTCCAAATTTTCCGCCAGTTATCAGTATCTTTAAACGTAAAAACAAGTCTTTTTCTTATTCTCACGCATATGTTCTACGTCCTCTCCCTTCTCATCGTGCGGTATCCGAATACGGAAATCACGATAAAGCTCAGGAGCGGCAAAACGAACGACACGTTTACTGCCGGCATACCCATAACGCTGCC
>DAIOXG010000336.1:0-3492 GCA_036758085.1 Prevotella sp.
ATTCTTCTTCCTTGTCAGCAACAGCCCGAGAAATACGAGCGCACCATTAAGCATCAGCAGCTCGTATCCGAACTTATACCCAGTAATCCGAGTCGTCAGCTGGTCTATGATAAAGCAGACAACAGGTGAGCCGACACAGATATAAGGGGCGAGCTTGTCGTTGACACCGCATTTCGTGAGAATACCGTAGGCAAACAAACCGAGCAGCGGACCTGACGTGTAAGACAATATTATATAAATGGCATCAATTACACTCGTAGAGTTGATAGCCCTGAACAGCAAGATGAACACGGCAAACAGGGTGCAGACACCGATATGGCTGATCCTTCTCAAGCGTTCATCTTCAGGACGCTCCTTTATATCAACACAGAAGCTTGTGGTAACAGCCGTCAGTGCCGAATCCGTGCCGCTGAATGATGCAGCCACAATACCGATAGAGAAGAGTACGAGTACGAGGTTGCCCATCCATCCGGAGGCTGCAAACATCGGCAACAGTTCGTCGCTGTCTGCCGGTATAGCCATTCCTTCCTTTCCGGCAAGCAGCAACAGCAGAATGCCGAGAGAGAGAAACAGCAAGTTGACGGGGACGAAGAAGAAACCGCCGACGCACATGTCCTTTTGGGCATCGCGCAGAGTCTTGCAGGTAAGGTTCTTCTGCATCATGTGCTGGTCGAGACCGGTCATCACGACAACGATGAAAATTCCGCTGACAAACTGTTTGAAGAAATTCTGTGTCGACATCCAGTCGTCGAACACGAAGATGCGACTGTGGGTATTGGCAGCCACGGCAGATACCGCTTCGCCCACCGACATGTCAAGCTTCCCGATAACCTCGAAGATAATAATCAGCAGTGCCGCCATCATGCAAAACGTCTGGAAAGTGTCGGTCCATACAAGAGTCTTGATGCCACCGCGCCGGGTGTAAAGCCAGATGAGCAGTACGAGTATTATCACGGTGGCGGCAAACGGGAGTCCGAACTGTCCGAACACGAACCTCTGCAATATGCTGCACACAACATAGAATCGCAATGCCGTGCCCGTCATTTCAGAGAGCAGAAAAAACAATGCTCCGGTTTTATACGAGCGCTGTCCGAGTCTTTTCTTCAGATACGTGTATATTGTAGTAAGATTCAACTTATAATAAATAGGCAGCAAGATGAAAGCCACGACAAAGTATCCGAGGATAAATCCGAGACAAGTCTGAAGATACGTCATGTCCTGTTTTATCACCATTCCCGGCACCGATACGAAGGTAATTCCGGAAATAGAAGCCCCCACGAGTCCGAAGGCAAGCATATACCACGGCGACTTCCGCTCACCGCGATAGAAAGTCTCGTTGTTCGACTTTCGGCTTGTTACTCTGCCCAAAAACATGAGCACGCAAAAATAGATAAGTATAGTTGTCAGTATAAGCATAATCTTTTATTTGTTAATTTCCCTCAACACCTCAACGGCATTCTCCACGGTGTCGACGTTGTTTACAGTCATATATCTCTTGCCGCGGTTCTCTTTGATATTGCAGCGGCGGGCATTCCTGCCGATATAGGCAAGAGCCTTTTCGAATGCTTCGCTCTTGTAGAAAGCACTCATGGGATTGCTGACAAACTGCATCTGTAGCATCCTGTTTTTCAGTATAATCTTTTCGAATCCTAAGGCTTTGCCGAGTCTTCTCAGAGGAACGACCTGAAGCAGTTCGATACCTTCTCGAGGAATCTCGCCGAAGCGGTCCTTCAGGTTCGCCTTGTAGCGTTCAAGGTCATCATCGTTCGTGATATTGTCAAGTTCGCGGTATAGCAGCATCCTCTCGCTGCTGCTCGGCACATACTGGTCGGGGAAGAACATCTCGAGGTCGCTCTCCACGGCACAGTCGTCGACAAACTCGTCGCCGGTGATTTTCTTTCCGCTTGCCATCTCCTCCTGATACATGTCGCTAAACTCGTCGTTCTTCAGTTCCGTTACAGCCTGTGTCAGAATCTTCTGGTAGGTTTCAAATCCGAGGTCTTCCATAAATCCGCTCTGTTCGGCACCGAGCAGATTGCCGGCGCCGCGCATGTCGAGATCCTGCATGGAGAGGTTAAATCCGCTGCCGAGTTCGGAGAAAGTCTCCAATGCTTCCAGACGTCGTCTGGCATCCTGCGACAGAGTAGACAGTGGCGGCGCGAGCAGATAGCAGAAAGCCTTTTTGTTACTTCTGCCCACTCGTCCCCTCATCTGGTGAAGGTCGGAAAGACCGAAATGGTGAGCATCGTTTACAATAATGGTATTGGCGTTGCTGATGTCAATGCCGTTGCCGATGATTGTAGTAGAGAGCAATACGTCGTAGTCGTAGTTCATGAACCCCATGATAATCTTCTCCAGTTCTTCCGGCTTCATCTGTCCGTGGCCTATGGCAATACGTGCATCGGGAATATTCTTCCTTATTATATTGGCAAGTTCAGGCAGGTTGCTGATTCTGTCGTTGACGAAAAATACCTGTCCGTTGCGGCTCATTTCAAAGTTTATCGCATCCTTAATCACCTCGGCGTCGAAGGTGTGAACCTCTGTGCATACGGGGTATCGGTTAGGTGGCGGAGTCTGGATGATACTCATGTCGCGTGCTCCCATCAGCGAGAACTGTAGAGTTCGCGGAATAGGAGTAGCCGACATGGTCAGCGTGTCAACATTCGTCTTCATTTTCCTCAGCTTCTCCTTTGTGGAAACACCGAATTTCTGTTCCTCGTCAATGATGAGCAGTCCGAGGTCGTGAAACTTTACCGTTTTGCCGATAAGTTTGTGTGTACCGATTATGATGTCGATTTTCCCAGCCTCAAGGTCGGCAAGCACCTGCTTAGTCTGTTTCGTAGAGCGTGCTCTTGAGAGATAGTCTACTCTTACGGGCATTCCCTTCAGTCGGCTCGAGAAAGTCTGATAGTGTTGGTAGGCAAGAACGGTAGTCGGTACCATAACAGCCACTTGTTTCGAATCGCATGCCGCCTTGAATGCCGCACGTATAGCCACCTCAGTCTTTCCGAACCCAACATCACCGCATACAAGGCGGTCCATCGGGCGCTGACTTTCCATATCGGCTTTCACGTCGTTGGTAGCCTTTAGCTGGTCTGGCGTGTCTTCATACAAGAAACTCGCCTCCAGTTCATGCTGCATGAAAGAGTCGGCGCTAAACTGAAATCCCTTTTCATGACGCCGGGTGGCATAGAGCTTGATCAGGTCGCGTGCGATGTCCTTAATCTTCGTTTTTGTCTTTTCCTTCAGTCGCTCCCAGGCTCCAGTGCCGAGAGTGCTCAAACGAGGCGGTTTCTCGCTGTCGTGACGCTTGTATTTTGATATCTTGTATAGGGAATGTATGCTGACGTCAACCTTGTCGTTGTTCTGGTAGACGATACGTATCATCTCCTGATAAGAGTTGCCGACAGGAACGCGGACGAGTCCGGCAAATTTTCCGATACCGAAGTCTACATGTACGATGTAATCGCCAGGTTCCATCTCTTGCAGCTC
>DAIOXG010000337.1:0-3480 GCA_036758085.1 Prevotella sp.
CGGCAGTAAACTTCATCACATTCTCACGACATTTGTGATTATAATCCTCAACAGAAATATACTTGTCTGACTGTATATTGTCGATATCTGCCTTGGTTATACCCAGTTCTTTCTCCACTCCGAGTTCAACAGGAAGTCCATGTGTATCCCATCCTGCCTTACGGTGAACTTGCATTCCCTTCATCGTTTTGTATCTGTTAAAGGTATCCTTTATAGAACGAGCCAAAACATGGTGAATACCAGGATGTCCGTTAGCAGAAGGAGGTCCCTCAAAGAATACGAACTGCGGGCAACCCTCACGCTCATCTATAGACTTATGGAACACATCATTCTTGTTCCACATTTCCAAAATTTCGTTGTTTACTTTTGTCAGGTCCAACCCTGAATGCTCGGCAAATTTCTTAGCCATATATTATATCCTTAAAATTTTAAGTTGTTATTATATTTAGGGCACAAAGTTACGCAAAAAAATATTTACTACAAAATACTTTATGTTTTCTTTGCTTTTTCGTCTTTCGGTCTATTATCAAAAAGCCTCCCTATATTTATTCTCATCCTTATCATTCAGCATCGACAAATAGCTCTGATAACGACTCTGTGCAATATAGTGTTCCTCTACAGCCTTCAATACCGCACACCCCGGTTCATGAGTGTGTGTACAATTATTGAAGCGGCAATTTTTTGAAAACTTAAATATATCTTTGAAATATCCTGTTATCTCTTCCGGCTCCATGTTAAATGTACCAAAGCCCTTTATACCTGGAGTATCAATAATATACCCACCCCTTTCCAGTTGTATCATCTCACTGAAAGTTGTTGTATGCATTCCTGTATTGTGAGAATCACTTATCTCGGAAGTGCGCAAACTTACCCCCGGCACAATTTTATTTATGAGAGTAGACTTCCCTACTCCACTATTTCCACTGAGCAAGGTCGTTTTTCCTTCAAGCAATACAGCCAATTCATCTACACCATCTCCTTTTTCTGCAGATATAGCGATACAGTTGTACCCAACAGTTTCATAGAGGTTTATCATCATTTTCTGATATTCTCGTTCATCTTCAGAGAGTAAATCCGTTTTGTTAAAGACGAGAGTCACTGGCACGCTATACGCCTCTGCCGAAGCAAGAAAACGGTCAATAAACATAGTACTTGTTTTAGGATGGTCAATAGTAACCAACAAGAAAGCCTGGTCGACATTCGCAGCAATAATATGACTCTGCTTGCTTAAGTTCTGCGATTTTCGGATAATATAGTTACGACGGTCCTCTATATTTGTAATAAAAGCCGTCCCTTCCTGGTTCCTTACAATCTCGACTCTATCTCCCACGGCTACGGGGTTAGTACTTCTGATACCTTTCAGTCTAAAGTTTCCTTTTATCTTACTTTCCACGACATTACCGTCGTCTGTTTTTACAGTATACCAACTGCCTGTATTTTTAATTACCAAACCTTTCATAATAAATATATTGAAGGTTAATTAAAACAACAAGTGCCACTTGGCATCCGCAAGTCTTCACGCTTAACGTTGCCAAGTGGCACTAAATATCATTCTCCTGTTTCTCCGTCTGTAGTACGAAGTATCACACTCGTTGCACCAAGTGTAAACAAGGTACCGTCGTATATAACCCGACGTTCCTTATCTCCAAGTATTTCGTTGTCAACGAAAGTTCCCGTGTTGCTCGGCCCGTCCCGTAGAATATATTTCAGCTTGCCAGTTTTTTTGTCCCTCGAAACGTTTATCACACAATGACTGATATCCATACTCGGATCATTAGTTTCTATTTTCAAATCAACCTTAGCATTTTTCATATACCTGCCGATAGTATTGTCACCCATCTTCAAAGGAAGAACCTGCTTATAATGAAAGACATTCTCTATCACGACAATGGAGCCATAGCCATTTTCATCGGCATTTTCGTCAGGATTCTCATCTTTTTGGCGGTTACGTAGTTTTGTAACCCCCATACGTATGCCGAATTCCTTACCGCATTCCGGACACTGAAACACAAGGGACTGCCCATCACGGTATTTCGTCTCGTCAAATATTATATAATTGTCACACTTCGGACAACGAACTCTTTTCATATTTTTACGTGGCAAATTATTTTACATAATAAATCCAAGCATCCTTGAAGACATCCTTGTTGCGGAAAGACTTCAACTCAGACAAAGCATTTTCTTCTGAAGAATAACTTCCATAAACAACCTTCAGCGAATTTCCTGCTTCTCCTTCAATATGTGCCTTCGAATAGCCTTCAGCGTGAAGTCGCTCCACAAATGCTTCAGCATTGGATTTTGTTATACGACAGGCAAGAACAATACAATATATATTTTTGTCTCGACCGTCTTGCAGATCATTATTTTTTTTCAAATCACGCGCATTTGTAGTTACAGGTTTGGCTGACACACCGGAAGTTTCCGATTTCGACTCCAGCTGAGCATCCTTACGCTCCGTAGACCAACGAGCATTTTGGCTTTTCACAACCGAATACCCATTTTTCAAATTAGCATCTTCACTTCCTGAAAGTTGTACATTCTGCACCCCACCATCTTTCGGAATAAGATTATATAGTAAACCATTACCGATATTACCCATCTTCTTTCCATCACCATAAGCATCATTACTTATTGGCGTGGCAAGCATGAAAAACGCGACTACAGCACAAGCCACCGCCACGATATTACGCAAGACACTAACCTTTACACTAATTACGCGATCGTCGGAATTTGCTTTTTCTTCCATAGCACCTACAGTAGAAAAAGCTCCAGCATTTACACCTTTCACGCCACATTCCGAACCAAGAGAAGACGACATACAAGTCACCCCTGCAGTCGGCAGCGCAACAAATGAAGCAACATCATCAGCTACTGCTTCATTTCTTAAAGACTGAATTTCAACCTCTGCAAGTCCATAAAGCTCAGGAGTAAGAACACCAGCTTCACAAGGCTCGAATTCATAATTACCCTCATCATTAATAACGATAACACCGATATTATCAAGCTCATAACGACCCTCAATCTCAAGCGTACGTTTCAGTTCAGCCACCTCCGAGTCAATCTTCTTCAAAGCCTCAGGATAGCTGATATCATAAGCCTCAACATACGACTGCGCCAAGAGAGAGTCATTCATGTCAAGCTTCGGATTAAACCCAAGTGTACGCAAAGGCGGCAAGAACATATTACTATCCTTGTCGAAACGCGCATCAACATGATGCGCCATGAAACCTCCCAGTCCCGGCACGATAACACAATCGTTGTCGAGCAAAAGTACTTCTATATGTTTTTCTAATTCTATCACGAGTGCAAAATTACATATTTTTGCCCAATTTGCCAAACAAACTCTACAAAACAAAGTAAGTAAAATAAAAAAAAGCAAAAACAGGCACACATTAGAATTTTATTTTTTACTTTTGCACTAAATTTTTATAAATTATGGAATATATAAGAACAAAAATCGAAGGCGTTTATATAATAGAG
>DAIOXG010000338.1:0-3465 GCA_036758085.1 Prevotella sp.
GTGGGAGTACATGACTCAGTATAAGAGTATGATCTACCGTGTGGACAAGAAGCGGTTCGGCTATCAGTTCATGATGTATTACAATGCCGGCGGAAAGAACGCCACTCACCCTAAGGGCGAGCGTATCGGTGTTGCCTTCTCCAACGATATGAAGAAGTGGACTCGCTATAGCGGAAATCCTATCTTTGCCCACGATTCCGACGGAACTATCACCGGTGATGCTCAGATTGTGAAGATGAACGATCTCTTCGTGATGTTCTATTTCTCGGCATTCAATCCTACGAGGGAGTATAATGCATACAATACCTTTGCCTGTAGCCGCGACATGATTCACTGGTACGACTGGCAGGGCAAGGATCTTATCGTTCCGTCAAAACCATACGATGAGATGTTTGCCCACAAGAGTTATGTGGTGAAACACAACGGTGTGGTTTATCATTTCTACTGTGCCGTAAACAATAGCGGGCAGCGTGGCATTGCCGTTGCCACAAGTGTACCGATGGGCAAGAGTGAGGTGAACTTCCCTGCTCCTGAGCCTGTGGGCAAGCGCACGTCTGTAAGCCTCAACGACAAGTGGCAGATTTCGTTCGACGGTGAGACTTTCACAAAAGACATTCCATTTAATCTCGACGACTATTACGGAGCTTTGCAAAAGGAACATGGAAACCTTCACGGCAAAGCTGTGTTCAAGAAATCGTTTGTTGCTCCTGCCATTGAGGGTAAGGAGTATTTCTTGCGCTTTGAGGGCGTGGGCACCTACTGCGACATTCTTCTTAACGGCAAGAAACTCGGCTCTTATGATATCGGCAGAACTACGGAAACAATTGATATTACGGATAATGTCTTGCCTGGTAAGGAGAATAAGCTTGAGGTTAGAATCAATCATCCGAAAGGGATTACCGACATGCCGTGGGTTTGCGGCGGATGCAGTTCGGAGTGGGGCTTCAGCGAAGGCTCACAGCCGTTTGGCATATTCCGTCCGGTGGTGTTGGAGATTACCGACAAGGTGCGTATCGAACCGTTCGGCGTACATGTTTGGTCTAATCAGAACTGCGACAGTCTGTTTGTTGATACCGAGGTTAAGAACTACGGCACTGAGGCTGCCACGTTCCAACTCATCAACAAACTCTCTGAAAAGAGCGGCAAACAGACTTTGCGCCTTACCGACGAGGTGTTGCTGCAACCTGGCGAGACTAAGATTATCCGTCAGCAGCAAGCTATAAAGGATGTGAAACGCTGGACCATGGAGAAGCCGTATCTGTATAATCTTAATTCTATGATTAAGCGCAACGGTAAGGCTACCGACGACCTGCTTACTCCATTCGGCTTCCGCTCTATCTCATGGCCGCTGACCCGCAAGGACGGCGACAAGCGTTTTTATCTTAACGACAAACCGGAGTTTATCAATGGAGTATGTGAGTATGAGCATCTCTTCGGACAGAGTCATGCCTTCTCCAACGAACAGATTGAGGCTCGTATGAAGGAGGTTATGGATGCCGGATTCAATGCCTTCCGCGATGCCCATCAGCCACACAACCTGTTATACAAGAAGATTATCGACGAGAACGGCATCCTTTGGTGGCCACAGTTCTCGGCTCATATATGGTATGACACTCCTCAGTTTAAGGAGAGTTTCAAGCGCCATCTCATACAGTGGGTAAAGGAGCGTCGCAACTCGCCGTCTATAATATTGTGGGGATTGCAAAACGAGAGTACTATCCCGGCGGAGTTCGCAAAGGAATGTTCCGACATCATCCGTCAGCTCGACCCTACATGCGGCACTCAGCGCCTCATCACAACTTGCAACGGTGGCGAAGGAACGGACTGGAACGTGGTGCAGAACTGGAGCGGCACGTATGGCGGAAAAATTGAAGACTATGGTAAGGAACTTTCTCGCGACGACCAGCTCCTTAACGGCGAATATGGCGCATGGCGCACACTTGGCAACCACACCGGCGAGCGCTATACCGAGGAGAAGCAATGCGACATCTTAGAGCGCAAGGTGCAACTTGCAGAGAGCGTGAAAGACAGTGTTTGCGGACAGTTCTTATGGACGCTACAGAGCCACGACAATCCGGGAAGAAGACAGCCTGAGGAGGGATTCCGTCTGATTGACAAGGTGGGACCGTTTAATCATAAAGGTCTCTTCACTCCGTGGGAGCAGCCGGTAGATGCTTTCTATATGTATAAGTCGCACTACATCGGTGCCGACAAGGAACCTATGGTTTATATCGTGCCGGCTCTGCATGAAGACAGCATACGTGTTTACAGCAACTGCGAGAAGGTTACCCTGTCGTGCGGTTCATGGAGCGAAACAAAGTCGCTTGACAAGAAAGGAAACACCACGCTATTCAAATTCTATAATGTGAAACTCAACGGCGATGCTCTCGTTGCTCATGGCTATTATAATAATAAGGTGGCAGTGGCAGACTCTCTCGCTCTCCCTTCTTATCATGCATGGAACGAGGACATCATCAAACCGGAAAACGGTTACAACTATATTGCACGCATCAACTGCGGCGGTGATGATTATACAGACTCCTTCGGACTGACTTGGATGCAGGACAACACCAACTGGTCTACATCGTGGGGAAGCAAATTCAAAAAAGAGACGAGCCCTTACGAGGCGAGCCAAACGTTCTCCCCTACTCTATTCGCTTCACCATTGTTCCGCACGTCTCGCTTCGGCAGACATCTGCTATCTTATACCATTCCTGCCCAACCGGGCGACTACCGCATAGAGCTGTATTTCGTGGAACCTTGGTATGGAAGAGGGGCATCGGAAACTACCGATTACGAAGGACTGCGTCTGTTTGACGTGGCAGTAAACGACAGCACTTATATCCACGACCTCGACCTGTGGGCTCAGGCTCGCTATGGCAAGCCATACAAGCGGGTGATTAATATCCACAACACAGGCAAGGAGATTAAGATTGACTTCCCGAAAGTCAATGCCGGACAGGCCATCATCTCGGCTATCGCCGTGGCTACAACGAACCACGACATGAAGCCTGTTGCCATAAAGCCTTCGAAAGAGAGCAAGACGATGTGGGCGGACTTCGAGAAGGAGACTTACACGACAACTCCCGACAGCTTGTTGCCACCCAAAACAAACAGCGCGATAACGGCAGAAGGAATCCTCCACAAGGGTGTGATGACCTTCGAATATAACGTAGGTGTGGCAAAGGTCTATGCCCTCCGCTTCCGCTACTACAACCCGGAAAAGGAGCGCACTCTGCACGTTAAGATTACCGACCTCAACGGCGTTGTCTACAAGGAAGACGACATCACCTTCGTGAAGACTCCGGAGAAGAAGACCAAGCGCCGTAACACAAGCATCACCACCGGCACGCAGACCAATGCCGGCAGCTATAAGGTGAGACTCTCCGGCGAAGGCATCGACAAGATGCTATTTGACAAACTGACGATAGAATAAGTAAAAACAACTTTACTACAAAGCCCCAA
>DAIOXG010000339.1:0-3458 GCA_036758085.1 Prevotella sp.
TGGGCACCGCAGTCGCTGCCCAGCAACAGAGAGTCGCACGAAGAATAGTTGCGGGCATTGTCGGCATTTGCCGTGGCGCGCACCAGTCCGCGATAAGAGTTTTGGCTGTGTCCGGCACTGATACCCTTACTGATAATCGTGCTCTTGGTATTCTTTCCGATGTGTATCATCTTCGTTCCGGTATCAGCCTCCTGATAGTTGTTTGTTACCGCCACGCTGTAGAACTCAGCCACGGAGTTGTCACCGCGCAATACGCACGACGGGTATTTCCAGGTTATAGCCGAACCAGTCTCCACCTGAGTCCACGAGAGTTTAGAGTTTACGCCGCGAAGGTCACCACGCTTCGTAACAAGGTTGAGCACACCGCCCTTACCGTGCTCGTCGCCCGGATACCAGTTTTGGACTGTTGAGTATTTCACTTCAGCATTATCCTTCACGATAATCTCCACGATAGCGGCATGCAGCTGGTTCTCGTCGCGCATCGGCGCCGTGCAACCTTCGAGGTAAGACACATAGGAGTCGTCTTCGGCAATGATAAGCGTACGTTCAAACTGTCCGGTATTTCTCGCATTGATACGGAAATAGGAACTAAGCTCCATCGGGCAGCGCACACCCTTCGGAATGTACACGAAAGACCCGTCACTGAACACGGCACTGTTGAGAGCGGCAAAGAAATTGTCGCGGTATGGCACCACGCTTCCCAGGTATTCTTTTACCAAATCGGGATGTTCCTTTATTGCCTCTCCAATAGAAGAGAAGATAACTCCCTTTTCGGCGAGTTTCTCTTTAAACGTGGTTTTCACCGACACGGAGTCCATGATAGCATCAACAGCCGTTCCGCTCAGCGCCAGTCGCTCCTCGAGCGGAATACCGAGTTTGTCGAAAGTTTTCATCAGTTCCGGGTCAATCTCCTTGTTTTCCGGTTTCTTTGCAAGAGGATCAGCATAATACGAGATTGCCTGATAGTCTATTTCCGGCACATGAACATGACCCCACTTCGGTTCCTCAAGCGTTTTCCAGTAGTTGTACGCTTTGAGTCTGAAATCGAGCATCCACTGCGGCTCCCCTTTTTTCTTGGAGATCAGCCGAATGACATTCTCGTCAAGTCCTTTTTCGATGATGTCCGTATGCACATCTGTGGTAAAGCCGAACTCATATTTCTGCTCCGCCACTTGTTTCACGAACTCATTGTTCTTATCTTTAATTTCCATTTCTTTTTGTTAACATGAGGCATCACGCCTCTAAAAATACAGACGTCCATCGGCGTCTTTTGTCATGACATATAAAACACACTTATAAATGTGAGTGCAAAGTTAATATTTTCCGTCTATATTGACAAGATTTTTATCTTAATGTTAGTTTAATTATTAATGGTTCGCAAATGGAAGTAAACTAATCAATGAGTTGTCTTCCACCATGATGTAGTATGTTTGTCGGCAGCATAAGAATTCTTACTTGGATCTGAAACGGTTAAGCCAGAAAATTCTGAGATTTTCCGTTCAGTACCATTACTCCCGATAAGGGAAGTGAAATAATAGGGAGTATTGTCTTTGTAAGGCACAGCAGCAGCCAACTGTTCCTGGAACTCCGACAACAAGGCAGCATCCTTACAGATATGACGCACATAATCGCCGAGATCATAAAACAATGAAGGGTTATACCCGTCAAAGACCTGCACGCCACCCATATCAGCCACATCATCAGCCTTGGCATTAACTTGACGCATCAAAGAGACAAGACCATCAAGTTTGGAGCAGTCGGTCACAGCAATTGTGGCATAGGGATATTTCTTTCCTTGATAAGTATAAGAGTTATAGAAATCTACAAGCTTGGTGCATACCGATGTATAGTCTGGCGATACTGCCAACAGTGGTGCAAAGATATCGCGGTAAGGCATACCGTAGTTCATCATCTCCGCCGGACAAGCGATGAGATAGTCTGTGGCATTTCTCAAATCGTATGCCACTTCGACATTCGACATATAGCAGTCATCAAACAATATGTATTCCATCTTCATTCCGGCATCTACTATCCCCTGAGCGAAATCAGCAATATCAATCATTGTCCCTGCGGTGTATCCGCCGAAGAAACGAGTCAGAGGCTGTCCATCGGCAGTCTGGTCTTTCATTAAGCGGTGCATCTTGGCAGAGTTGACAAATGTGGCAGCCCTTACCCACCCTACTCCATGACCGCCGACGATCATGGCATAGCGACGTGCAGGAGCCTGTTCGGCGGCATCATGAAGCACAACGGTAATGCCAGCAGACTTCGTTACATCAAGATTGGAATACGACTTTATGTTCTTCTCCTTACACTTTCCGTTTTCTACCGTCAATTCAAACATACGGGAACTCGTCTGACTCTCGGCAAGAAAGACGACAACACGATTATTACTACCCAGCCCTTTATTCTCCTCCAAAGCCGCCTTCATATCGGCAATGTTAGTCTTGAAAAACGAGAGAAGATTACCGCTATTGCCAGTCCAGGGCATGAAGACGAGCACTGTGCGGTCGGTTGAAGGATCTTCTGGAGAGTTGTCGTCGCTACATGCCGCTACAAGGAATATGCATATAAGAGCAAGCAACAATATGAAAGAGGAAAAGAAACGTTTCATAAGTCAGCAAGTATTTTGTCCGTATTAATAATGAAGATACCGTTTAAAGGTAAAGAAGGAAAAAGGCGACAGGAACACCATTCCCATCGCCACAGAAACAAGTTACTTTTGTTTATAGATTATAGGATTCGCCCCGCTCGTAATCTCAAGAGCCTCAGGATGTTCCTTGATATACGAGTCGATGTGTCTCATTCTCTTCTCTTCGAGAATCTCGTCAACGGCAATCAGAATTCCCGTTTCCTCCACATCACCAAAGCCATCGTTGATAGCCGTACCGAAGAGCTTCATCGTAGGACTGAGATTCATATAAGCATTGACAAGCGGCGGGATATTGTATCCCATCTTTCTTATCTCGCGGTTAAGTATTCTATAGTCAGCCCTGAAATCATCCTCGCTGAATAGAGTCTTCAGCTCCTCGAGATTGGTTTCTATTTTCAGCGGTTCCATAGGAATTACAAGATTCTCCTTGTCGTCGAAATGTTTCTTCAGGAAATAAAGAATCATGTCCCTCCCCTTACGGATATACGAAGGATACATGGTCATCTTGCCGAAGAAATATTTCACGTTAGGCATAATAACCGTCAGAGCTCCCAAGCCGTCCCACAGATTGTCGAGGGCGAAAAGACTCTTTGCACCCATTCTTGAACTTTGGTATGGCAGAGAGACAAACGAGCGGCCGAGTTCGATAGTCTGTGGCATATATTCCTTCATGAACTTATCAGAGAAATGGAACATGTGGCTTGTAGCAAGCACCGGTTGTCCGTTACTGTCAATATCTACATCCGTGCCGAGAATATACCTGTAACCGCTGATAATCTCCTCAGCCTCAGGGTTCCACACGATA
>DAIOXG010000340.1:0-3451 GCA_036758085.1 Prevotella sp.
AGAATATATAAGTCCCAATCCGGCACCACAAAGCACACCGCCAATCAAGACATGCATAAACTTGTCGTCGCCTGCCGTTACAAGCGGATAGCTGAGAAACAACGGTTGTAAGAAACGTACAAGCAATGCGAGTAGAGTAACTCCGATAATCGTACGGTATATAAACTTACGTGTCAATGCCTTCAATGCTATACCGAGCATGAGGAAGTTTAGGATCCATATAGAATAACCCGGAGAAAACGACGTGGCATAGAATATCAATGCTGACAATCCGGACACGCCACCCATTACGACCTTCTCCGGAAGGATAAAAGCAGTATAACCAACGGAATACAGAAGCACACCAAGGAATATCATCAGAAAGTCCTTTACCTGCTCATGATCTGGTTTAAGCCTTGCCAAAGAGAAATTATTGCCCATGTAATATTCTTGTTTATAAATTGTATATGCAAAGATATACTAAATAAAAAGACTCGCCAAATTTAATTAAAGAAATAATGATTACCTTTGTAAAAGTATAAGGATTTTTACTTCGCACGACATTATTACCCAATATATGAAACAGGAAACTGACAAGACCTATATCGCCATCGACCTGAAGTCGTTCTACGCTTCGGTGGAATGTTCTGACAGAGGACTCGACCCTCTGCAGACAAACCTTGTCGTTGCCGACAAGAGCCGGACGGAAAAGACGATATGTCTTGCCGTGTCGCCTTCGCTCAAGGCATACGGCATTGGCGGAAGGGCAAGATTGTTTGAGGTGGTGCAAAGCGTCAGGCGCATCAACGGAGAAAGGAAAATGCGCTGCGGAGGATATTTTAAGGGGAAGTCGGCTTTCGACAAGGACTTGAAAATTCATCCCGACTGGGAGCTCGATTATATCGTGGCTAAACCAAGAATGGCACGGTATATAGAGGTGAGCACACAGATTTACGGCATTTACCTTAAATATATTGCCCAGGAGGATATCCACGTATACTCCATCGACGAGGTGTTTATGGATGTTACTCCTTATCTGAAACACATGAAGATGACGGCTCACCAACTTGCCATGACAATGATTCAGGATGT
The DNA here is from genome assembly GCA_036758085.1 of Prevotella sp. Taxonomy (GTDB): domain Bacteria; phylum Bacteroidota; class Bacteroidia; order Bacteroidales; family Bacteroidaceae; genus Prevotella. Next base: position 1,072 of record DAIOXG010000340.1, read on the forward strand.
CTTGAAGACTACCGGCATAACGGCTACCGCCGGCATAGGGACTAATCTGTATCTCTGTAAGGTGGCAATGGATATCGTGGCTAAACATATTCCTGCCGACAAGGACGGGGTGAGGATTGCCGAACTTGACGAGATGTCGTACCGCGAACAGCTATGGAACCACCGTCCGCTGACTGACTTCTGGCGCGTGGGCAGGGGCATCGCAAAAAGGCTTGAACCATACGGCATATACACGATGGGCGACATCGCACTTCAGTCGGAACGGAACGAGGAACTCCTATACAAGCTCTTTGGCGTGAATGCGGAATTGCTTATCGACCATGCCTGGGGATGGGAACCGTGCACGATGCAGGCGATAAAGGAATACAAGCCTGCGGTGAACTCGCTGAGCCAAGGACAGGTTTTGCAATGTCCTTATACTTACAAGAAGGCTCTCGTCGTGATGAAAGAGATGGCGGAGGCTCTGGCTCTCGACCTTGTCGACAAGCGACTTGTTGCCCACAGCATCGGCATATACGTTGGATACGATGCCGAGAGTCTCACATCGTATGAAGCCGGTTATACTCCTATTCACGACGTGGCATTAAACCATTACGGAAAGATTGTGCCGAAGCCCGCGAATGGAGGGACAAGACTCCCCCGTCCCACTTCGTCTACAAGACTGATAACTGAAGCTACCGTGGCTTTATTCAATAAGCTCGTTGACCCTACCCTACTGATAAGACGGCTGAATATAACTGCCGGCAATGTGGTGAGCGAAGACAATATTGAAGCGGAACAGCCTCAACAGCTTGATCTCTTCACCGACTATGATGCTCTGCGCCGCAAACGGGAAAAGGAGGACAAGCTTCTTGCAAAGGAGAGACGCATGCAGGAGGCTGTAATCAGAATAAAGAAATCGTTCGGAAAGAACACTATTCTAAAGGCTCTCGATTTTGAAGAGGGGGCTACGGCAAGGGAGAGAAACGAACAGATTGGAGGACACCATGAGTGAATAAAATGGAAAAATGGAAAAATGGAAAAATGAAGAATGAGAAATGAAGAATGAAAAATGAAGAATGAAGAATGAAGAATGAAGAATGAAAAATGAAGAATGAAGAATGAGGAATGAAGAATGAAGAATGAAGAATTGGTTGGTCTTCGACCAATTATGAATTATAGATTATGAATTACAACGAAATTATAAACCATCCACATCATGTATCCACCAAGCATCCACAGATGTCGATACTCAACCGTGCGGCACAGTTCGCCCCCTTCTCTGCCCTTACCGGATACGAAGAGGCTATTAAGAAAAAGGGAGAAACATTTAAATAAGAAAAAAAGCATGCTACCGAATCTGTTGCCGGCAACATGCTTTTTTTATTTATGTTATCATAACAAAAAAGATCAAACTTATCCAACAAGATATATCACGCCATCTGCAATCTTCGCTGCTGGCGCAAAGCCTTGAGACGCTGCTGACGCTTGTAGCCGCGCAACACCCGCAAGCCTACACTCGGCCACTCCGGAATGTGCTTTATCTGATGCCTTACCATAGGAATATCCCAAAGAAGCATCAATATGGCGAAAAACAATCCGGCAATGAGTGTCCAGCCAAACAATATCTTTATGCTCTGTGCGATGAAACCTTCGGTTACACCGCTCATAAATTGCGAAAAGTCTATCTGCCGGGCACTCATCCTCACACTGTCGATGTATCCTGAGCAACGCGCAAAGCCGTCGCCAACATAATATTTCAGTCCGCGTCCATGCAAAGCAGCACCGATAAGTCCGCCAACAAACATGTGGAGGATGTTGAACACAGAGAGTGCCTGGAAGAAATGCTCGAACGACATTATCTCGTGCAAGCACCACATGAAGGCCACACACAGTATGGCATAGCTAAATCCACGGAACACAATAGGCAAACGCAGCTGCACGATGCTGATATTTGAATCCACAAGGAAATAGAAGCCTCCGGCATACAGGGCAAAGAAGAACAGTGCAACGGCGATAAGCTTATACACATTCCAGCGCATCAGCTTCAGCCATCCGAGCGAGAACAGGCATCCTGCCCATATTCCCGGCAGAGACCATTGGTTGAGCGCCTCGTATGTGTGGTCGGCATAATGCATCACTTCCTCATAATACACCATCTCCAATACATGCTCGCAAGAGAACAAAGCCTCCACGATACCTATAAGCAGTATCACCGGCACCACATTATGATAGCGCCACATGGCTATCTCGAAATATGGCTTGGGATGATTGAGCATGCGCTGAAGACAAACGGCAAGAGTGAGCAGCGAAGTGCCGCAAACGAGCCGGAATGCCGACGAATGCCACCAGTCGAGCCAGTCGCCATAGTTGAGCAGGCATGCCACTTGCAGACAGAGCA
>DAIOXG010000341.1:0-3438 GCA_036758085.1 Prevotella sp.
CCAGCCCCCAAAACAAGAATTCTCATAATCTTCGTCTTTTTCTTTTAATCCTTATTCTATTTCTTCCAATCTTCCAACGTTTATCAATCTTCCAACGTCTTCCAATTTTTCAATTTTTCAATTTTTCAATCTTTCAATTTTTATTAATGATTTCCATCTGCTGCCTAACCGATTCCTCGTGTATAGCCTCAAAGACCTCCTTAATAAAAGCAGGATCCATGCCGCACAGCGAACCCTGCGCTCCTCGTTTGTCAAGGATTTCATTATAGCGTGAAGTCTGCAAGACAGTCATATTGTGCTCCTTCTTATACTGTCCGATTTCCCGACATACACGCATACGTTTCGACAGGAGCTCCATCAAGCTATTGTCCAGTTCATCAATCTGCTTACGCAATTCATTTATACCCTCAGTCGTTACCGCCTCATCACGGATTACAAGCAGACTCAGTATATAGTCGAGCACCTCTGGAGTAACCTGCTGCTTAGCATCGCTCCATGCCTTGTCCGGATCGCAATGGCTCTCTACGATAAGTCCGTCGAAACCAAGATCCATAGCCTGCTGACAAAGAGGAGCCACAAGTTCGCGTCTACCGCCAATATGACTCGGATCGCAGATGATTGGCAGATCCGGGATACGACGGCGCAGTTCGATAGGAATCTGCCACATCGGAAGATTACGGTATATCTTTTTGTCGAAGCTTGAGAAGCCGCGATGAATTGCCGCAATTCTCTTCACCCCAGCCTGATTAATGCGTTCCATGGCTCCAATCCACAATTCAAGATCCGGATTTACCGGATTTTTGATAAGCACAGGAATGTCAACCCCCTTCAAGCTGTCGGCAAGAGCTTGCATCGCAAACGGGTTTGCCGTTGTCCTGGCTCCTATCCAAAGAATATCCATATCATATTTCAGAGCCAGCTCCACATGCTCCGGAGTAGCCACCTCTGTCGTGATAAGCATTCCCGTTTCCTCCTTCACCCTTTTCATCCAAGGCAGAGCAGCCTCGCCGTTGCCTTCGAAGCCTCCCGGTTTTGTACGCGGTTTCCATATTCCGGCGCGGAAGATATGACAACCCTTGAAGGCAAGTTGTCTTGCCGTTGTCATTACTTGTTCCTCAGTTTCTGCAGAACAAGGTCCTGCTATAACGAAAGGTCTCTCGCTATCGCAAGGCAGACCTAATGGTTTCAAATCCAATTCCATAATATTTTATTTTAAGTTGTTATTTATTTCCTGATATAAAAGGAGTCAATTCTATTACAGATTCTTTATTCTCTCAACCGCTTCTTTCAATTTATCTTCTTTCGCGCAAAGTGAGATTCTGATATACCTCTCGCCATTGGTTCCGAAGATATGCCCCGGGGTGATGAACACCCGTGCCTTGTGCAATACGATTTCCGTAAGTTCTTCCGCATCCTTATAAGATGCCGGTATCTTCCCCCACAGGAACATTCCTACCTGTTTCGGGTCGAATGTGCATCCTAACAAGTGCATTATCTCCTCGGCGTATTTCCTTCTTGCCGAATAAGTTTCAATATTCGCTTTACGATGCCATGCTTCATCATTTTCGTATGCCGCAGCGGCAGCGAGCTGAATACCACGGAATGTTCCGGAATCAATATTGCTCTTCACCTTCAGAATCCACTGAATGAAAGTTGGATTCGTGGCACACATTCCTACTCTCCATCCCGGCATATTATGGCTCTTGCTCATCGAGTTCAGTTCTATACAGCAGTCCTTCGCTCCCTCCACTTGCAATAAAGATATCGGTTTTTCGTTAAGGATAAAAGAGTAAGGATTGTCGTTGACAACCACGATGTTATGCCGCTTTGCAAACGCCACAAGTTTTCTGTAGGTTTCCATTTGAGCATTGGCACCCGTCGGCATGTTAGGATAGTTAGTCCACATCAGCTTCACTCTTTTGAGATCCATCTTCTCCAAGGCATCGAAATCCGGTTGCCATCCGTTGTCTTCTCTCAAGTCATAGTTAACCACCTTTGCCCCGAGTATCTTGCTCAATGAAGTATAAGTAGGATAACCAGGATTTGGCACAAGCACCTCTTCTCCCGGATTAACAAAGGCAAGTGTTATATGCAGAATACCCTCCTTGCTACCGATTAGCGGCTGTATCTCCGTATTTGGGTCAAGCGTTACGCCAAACCATCTTTTATAAAATCCCGCCATTGCATTTCTCAATTCTGGAGTTCCGCATGTTGGTTGGTATCCATGAGCCGAATCTTGCTGTGCCACCTCACAGAGTTTATCTATAGTCTGCTTCGACGGCGGCATGTCCGGACTACCGATTGCGAGACTTATAACGTCCAGTCCCTCGGCATTCATCTTTGCTACTTCCTTCAGTTTTCTGCTGAAATAATACTCTTTTACCAGCGAGAGCCTTTCTGCCGGCTTTATTTGTGTTATGTTGTCAGTTTCTGTCATCTTTATATTCTCCTAATTTTATAAATTCACTTGTCAACGGCTTTACAGCCTCGATACTCTGTTGGTAAAGCTTATGGTCGGTATACGCCAAATCTATATAGAACCTGTATTCCCATTCCCTACCAATTATCGGGAGCGACTGAATCTTCGTCAGGTTTATTCCATAGAACGAGAAGATGCTCAACACTTTGGCAAGACTTCCACACTCATGACTGATTGTAAAGGCAAGACTCGCCTTATCGGTTTCCACGGCTTTTCTAAGCTCTTCCGCCCTACTCTTTTTTGCGACAACAAGGAAGCGCGTATAATTATGCTTGTTGTCTTCAATATGCTCCTCCAGAATCTTCATACCGAAGCGTCTTGCAGCCTCGGCATTGCAGATGGCAGCCTGGCCAAGGAGTTTTTTTCTCGCTATATTGAGGGCGGCTCCGGCAGTATCGTCTGCTTCAACAGACTTCAGACTTGGATGCTGTTCGAGGTATTTGCGGCATTGCATCAGAGCCACCGGATGTGAGTGTACCTCATGAATCGTATCCCAATCATCTTCAGGCAAACAGCAGATACTGTGTGAGATATGCAGTTTCTTCTCTCCTGCCACTTCAAGTCCGCTGGCACAAAGCAGTTCATAATTATGAAGCAAAGACCCAGCTATGGTATTTTCTATTGCCACCATCCCTATCGTGTCGTCGCCTGTTTCAACGCTGCGGAAGAGTTGTTCAAAGGTATTACAGTATATCAGCTGTATTTCCTCTCCGGCAAAATACTTTTTTGCTGCCATCTCATGGAAGCATCCCTCGAATCCCTGTATTGCTATCTTTCTCATTCTCTCTTTTTTCATTTAATTAAAAATCCCCGCCTCAATATTGTTTGGGGCGGGGATTACTGTATACTATCTTACTTATAAGATTTTCTGTTTCCTAAGTTGAACTCTACACGCAACTTCCCGCCTTGCAAAACCATGCAAAGTAGTAAAAGAAAAATCCAAAAGCTGCAAATAGATT
>DAIOXG010000342.1:0-3431 GCA_036758085.1 Prevotella sp.
AATTTCGGGTTGCCCCTTTGTCGCTGAGTTCCTTCCAGACATGAACTACAGAGTCTATTGTCTTGTTCTTGTCGGAGGCTTTTATCTCTATGCCTTCAGCCTCTGTGAGAGATTCGCTCCCAGCAAGTAGTTTAGTACAGTGTATATGCGTATTCTCGTCGGTAAGCAAGAATACTTTATTGTAATTGCAGACTTTCAGCAGTTGGTCTAATTCTCCGCAAACGTTATTTGAAAATATAATCTTTTGGCTCATGATGATGATGTTTTAAGCCTTTATATGGAAATAAAGGGTGTGTCCGTATTGTTTTTAATTTTTGCAAAAATAATGATTTAAGTCGATAAAAGGAAATATTTTAGATAATTTGCTTTGTCTTCTATTAAACTTTTGGTTACTTTTGCATGTTATATAAATAAAATGTGAGATAAAATACATTTATTAATGTTTGGATGCTAAATATTGTGTTGTTCCTCTTACTTTGAACAAGCTCTATTTCAGTATGGATAATTAGATAATCAGATAATCAGAATATATAATATTAGAGATGAGAAGAATTTATTCATTTTTGTTTGTTATGCTGTTTTCAATTGTATCTATGGCACAATCCTATAGTGTCAGCGGAAAACTTGTAGACCGTGATACGAAGGATGGCGTTTATATGGCAACGGTACAATTGTTGAAATCTGACAGTACTTTTGTGAAAGGTGCACTGACAACGGAAGACGGTGGCTTTTCTATTCCTTTACCGTCTGACGGTAAGTATATTTTAAAGTTTTCGAGTGTCGGTTATAAAAACCTGTGTCGTAATTTTAGTGTATCTTCTTCAAAGCCTGAGGCAAAACTTGGGGATATTATTTTCGGTTCTGACGCCATAATGTTGAAAGGTGCAACAGTTCTTGGACAGGCTGCAAAGGTAACATTAAAGGAGGATACGTTCGTTTATAATGCATCTGCTTATCGTACACCTGAAGGCTCTGTTGTAGAAGAGCTTGTGAAGAAACTTCCAGGCGCACAAATTGACGACGACGGCAAGATTACCATCAACGGCAAGGAGGTGAAGAAGATACTCTTTGACGGTAAGGAATTTATGACCGGTGATACAAAGACGGCAATGAAAAATATTCCTACTTCTATTATTGATAAGGTGAAAGCCTATGAAGAAAAAAGCGATCTTGCCAAGGTTACAGGTATTGATGACGGAGAGGAAGAGACGGTTCTTGACTTCGGTATAAAGAAAGGAATGAATAAGGGCGTTTTTGGCAATATAGATTTATCTGCCGGTACTCATAACCGTTATTCAGAGAAGGTTATGGGAGCAGGATTCTATGATAAACTTCGGATTATGGGATTCGGTAATGCCAATAATGTCAACGATATGGGGTTCCCTGGCGGTGGGGGAAGATTTGGTGGCTCTCCACAGGGTATCAACTCTAAGAAGATGGTTGGCGTGAATATTAATTATGAAGAAAAGGATAAGTTGAAACTTGACGGTAGTGTAAGATGGAATCATTCCAATGGCGATTTACAGACAACACAGTCTACCGAGAACTTCGTAAACAAAAGCGGAGCTTTCTCTAATAGCCGCAACTCCAGTCTTTCACGTTCCAACAACTATGATGCACGTTTAAGGTTGGAGTGGATGCCAGACACGATGACGAACATAATGTTCCGTCCGAAGTTTTCTTATGGCACGAATGACGGATTGTCAAGTGGGCTTTCTGCCTCTTTTCAAGATAATCCTTATAACAGTGTTGATGACCCGCTCTCCGACGAGGCCTTGCAGATATTGGAAAAAAATGGTATAATAGTTAACCGTCGTGTCAATAGTTCTGTAAGCTATTCTAAGAGTACTTCGGCTGGTGCAATGCTACAGGTCAACCGTAAGCTTAACGGTCGTGGCCGTAATGTTACTCTGCGTGGTGATCTGAGTTATTCTGATGGTAACAGTAACAGTCTGTCGCTCTCAAATGTACACCTTTATCAACTGGATTCAATATATAATACCAATCGTTATAATTATACGCCGACAAAGAAATTGTCATCTGCCGTACAGTTCACTTACAGCGAACCTTTATGGAAGGGTACATTCTTGCAGTTCAGCTATAAGTTTACGTATAACTACAACAAGAGTGACCGCTCTACATACGATTTAAGCAATGTTGCAAGTGGACTCTTCGACAACGTGGCATTGGGATACCGCAATTGGAATTCATATTTATCCCTACTTGACGGAACCCTTGATGACTATTACGACAAGTCTCAAAGCCGCTATTCTGAATACAGAAACTATATCCATGAGATGCAGTTGAGCTTTAAGGTGATAAAAAAGAAATATAACTTTAATGCTGGCGTAATGTTTCAGCCGCAAACATCGAAATTCATACAAGAATACCGTGGAGTTAGTACAGATACGGTAAGAAATGTGTTTAATGTCTCTCCTACATTTGAGTTCAGATACAAGTTCTCAAAGACGAGCAATCTTCGTATCAACTATCGTGGAACTACCTCGCAACCGGAAATTGCAGACATGCTCGACATTACCGATGACAGTGACCCTCTGAATGTAAAGAAGGGTAATCCAGGTTTGAAACCGTCGTTTACCAATAATTTTCGCTTGTTTTACAATACTTATCTTGAGTCTCATCAAACGGCAATAATGACATTCGTAAATTATAAAAATACAAGAAACAGTGTCAGCAATGCCGTGACGTATGATGAAACGACAGGAGGACGCGTAACCCGTCCGGAGAATATCAATGGCAATTGGGATATGATGGCTGCTCTTATGCTCAACACTTCGATAGATTCTGCCGGGGTATGGAATGTAAATACTTTTACCACGTTCAACTACAATAATTATGTAGGATATCTGACCAAGGACAATTCTTACGATGTGCAGAAAAATACTACCCGTACTACAAGTCTTGGTGAGAAACTAAGCTTTGGCTATCGTAAAGATTGGCTTGATGTGAGTCTTGACGGATCGCTGAACTATATGAGAACACGTAACTTACTGCAATCTGCCAATAATCTCGATACTTGGCAATTCTCGTATGGAGCCAATCTTAACTTCTATTTACCGTGGAATATGAGCGTTACCACAGATCTGCATGAGAACTCGCGTCGTGGCTACGATGGAGGTGCCAATACTAACGAACTGGTATGGAATGCTCAGATAAGTCAGAGTTTTCTCAAGGGAAATTCGCTTAGTGTTTCTTTGCAATTCTATGATATCCTGCAGAATATGAGTAGCTTCAGTCGTACGGTATCAGCGATGCAGCGTAGCGATAGTTTCTACAACAGTATTAACAGCTATGCGATGCTGCATGTCATTTACCGCTTTAATCTCTTTGGTGGCAAAGAGACGATGGATAAACGTCGCGGGGAGCATGACGGACCGCGTCCGGACTTCCACGACCGCCGTTTCAACCGT
>DAIOXG010000343.1:0-3425 GCA_036758085.1 Prevotella sp.
TAGATAATCCATTCTACTATAACTCCAAACAGCAATAATTATCCAAAAGATTTTGCTTTTTGGATTAATTATTGTAGATTTGCAAAATATAAATATTGGTAAAGATATTAAACTATGGAAACAAAGAAACTGACAAGAGAAGAAGCTCTGAGAAGATTTCAAGCTTCTTTAGAAAAAAGAAAGCTTTTGTAGCGGAATTGGAGAAGAGTATGCGTGACGAGTATCGCAAAGAAACAGGTAAGGAGGCTAAAAGCTTTAGCGTATTATGATTAATGTCCTTTCTGTAGATAAGATTATTTCTACAACTCAATCACCGTCTCTCCCAATCCGACACATCCATGAGCTATGCGCCTTGACCCAAGGCGGGCGTAACGACAGTCTTAAGGAGCAAGACGCTACAACGCTGCGCCTTACACTATAATGGCGCAGTACATCAAGCTTGCCTACGAGCCAGACGAGATACTGGCCCGGGCTGCTTAATGAACTGCGCCAAACGCTTGAGATGATAAGCTGCGAACCTCTGTCACCGGGACTGCGCTCAGCTTGGAGGCAGGTGATGAAGAGATTGTAGTTTTTAATTTATCGCTTTATGATTTTCCTTGTTGTGCCGTCGGTCATGCGCACAATATTTACACCGTGAGCGAGACGTTGCAACTTTCTTCCCTGAATATCGTATATGCTGTCGATGCGCTTAGTGGTGGTGGCTGTCTTCAATCCGGTTGTGACGCTTCCGTCGTCCCATCCTATGTCTGAGCATCGCTCTTCACCTGCACCACGATATATCGACTGCACACCTACACGCTCCGCGTCCACATAGAGATAGATGGTGTGTCCTATGTCGGTGATTGAGAAGTCGTAGCCATCGTTAAACCAGTATGACAATTCGGTCATAGGTTCGGTGAGGGCTTGGTAGTCTTCCGGCAAGAATGTGTAAGGCTCTTTGTCGTCGTTGACATATACCACGTATGATAGTAGGGTAGGGTCGAGCATTTCCTTATTTTTGTCGTAAACCGGTATGCGCACAGTGAAAAGTGCCGAACCGTCTTCCTCATAGTAAGGATAGAATTCGGTGATTTTTGGTGTTGCAGGTACGGCAGGCTTCTCAGTGAATGTTGTGAGCGACGGCACAGGATAGTCGGCTGCATACAGCACTTGTCCTTTGGTTGCGTTGATGAGCAGTGCGGATGGATAGTTGGCTGCGTATGCCCCATCAGCAGTCTTGTGCAGCACAAGTTCAGGAGCAAGCTCATAATCCAATTCGTATGGATCCTGTTCATCCTCGTCGTCGTCATCTGTAGCCTCGTTGTCATAGTCGATTTGGAATGTGGCAGGTTCAAACCACACATGACTTCCGTATATCTTTGCTGGACCAATATATTGTGGACGCAGGCGGATACTGCCGTCTTCGGTTATACTGCCGTGAATCCATCCCGTGCCGTCAGGTGCAGCGAGATAGGCATCTTGTCCCTGTATAGCCATGTCGATAAGCTGTCGGGTGAACGAGAAACGTCCCGTTTGTTGGTTAAGGGTAGAATCGGTTAGCACATATCTCTGTGGCTCAATGCCTTCAGGCAACTTTGTTGGCTGTTCGTTGACACGCCACACACGCATGGCTCCGTCGCTGAATCCATACCAGTCTCCATTAGCGTTGCTTAGAGCCAGCACCTCATAAGGCATATCGTCCATGTCTTTTACGATGCTGTCGTTCACCTGTCTCAGTTCTCCGTCCTCGTTAAGGGTGAAGTGCAGGTCGAGGTTGGCCTGGCCGTCCTCGTTGACATCTGGATAGTAATAGTATCCGTCACCAAAGTTCTTTAACACCAGACGAGTGGCAAAAGCTTTGTAGATGTTTCCCTCCTCGTCGATATTGTCCTCATCTTCTATGATACACTGTGGAGTGTGCATCACATATTTTCCTCCACCCATATGGTCGATGCGCACCCATCCTCCGTCCTGCATCGTGATGGGGTTGTGCCACCAGATGGTGCTGTCGGACGTCATTACATAACGTGTGATGATGGCATGGCTCTCGGCGTTCTCTATCTCGCCGTCGTAGCCGTAGTAGTGGTAGGTGTTGGCATAAGCCATGTTGTCATACAGCGTGCCCTCTGGAGTGTCGTTGACTGGATGCTCCATAGCCACTGGCAGTTTTTTCATTATCCCTGGCGTATGGCGCGGAGCAAACTGTGCCATTGCTGTTGCAGGAAGTGCTGCCACTACTGTGATAAGTAAACCTTTTAAAGTGTTCATAGGCATAAGCTTTTTGTGTTAATAAAAAATGTATGAGCAGACTTGCTGTCTTGCTGTATCGCAAAGGTAGACATAATATCCGAGAAACTTATGTTGTTCTCAGTTTTTTATTTTATTGTAGTTTGATTAATTGGTCAAACATTTTGTGGTATGGATTAATGTAGTAGATTTGCAAATATAAAGTATGAGATAAAGGCATTTTTCCCAATCCGACATTCTTGAGCTATGCGCCTTGACCCAAGACGGGCATAACGACAGTCTGAAGGAGCAAGACGCTACAAAGCTGCGCCTAATGCTCAACCTTCTTCAGCGTCAACCTTATTTAGAAGAAGACACTTGGTCACGTAACGCAGATTGTTTATCATTGAGCCGTCGCTGTTAAGTATGCGCAGATAAGAAGAAAAACCTTCTTCGCCAATGTATATACCGAGCGAATAGTGTTCCCCTCCGTTGCCCATTATGGAGCAATAGACGTTTTATCCGTTAGACAATCTGACTGCAAAAATATTTGAGTCATCAAGCGTTTTCCATGCTTCTGTTTCTCTGAAGCGGAATGCAGCATCGAGCATTGAATCTGTTAGTATCATAAATTTCTGTTTTTGTTTACAAAGATAAATCTTTATTTTTTAAGCGCAAAGGAAAGTTACGTGTTTTGTAGGGTAAGCAAGTAGGTTTAATATGTGGGTATGAACGAAAAAGACACACAAAAGCAATAACTCTGCAGTTAAAACGTTATACAACAAGAGACTAAACAATCTGATGGGTACAGCATTTTCGAATTGCAAGTCAGACCAACAATCGACTTCCAGCAGGAACTGCTTTGGAATGGTGAAAATCTTGAAGTACTCGAACCACTCTGGCTCCGCAAAGAGATTGCTGGGAAGATAAAGAGAATGTGGAATCAATATAAGGAGTAAGGATGAATATGACTGAGAATAAAATTGTTGCAAATAATGGTTCGTCTATCGTTATATATACGACTGATGATGGTAACACCCAACTTGAAGTAAAGTTGGAAAAGGAAACAGTGTGGCTTAATAGAGAGCAAATCGCTCAACTTTATGGCAGAGACTATAAGACAATAGCAAAGCATATCAATAATGCATTGAGGGAAGAACTAGAAGGAGAGCCGGTAGTCGCAAAATTTGCGACACCCAAGAAATATGGCAGAAAAG
>DAIOXG010000344.1:0-3419 GCA_036758085.1 Prevotella sp.
AACTGTAATGTTCAAATTTTTGTTTTCTTTTAAAATATAACACATCACATAATTATCCTTTCATTAGCTTTTTCTGTTTCGCCCCATAATCAAAACATTAGTTTGTCTGAAAGCAGAAAGAATATTACAAAACCAATAAATTTGAAAATAAATATGTTTTTTTGAAACAAAAAGACTACCTTTGCACCTGATTTAATCAATATCAAACAAATTATGGACGATTATCACGCGGAAAATACTGACTTGTAGGCGCAGGAAGACAATGGCTATATAACAGCTTGACTGTCCTGTGCTTGAAAACATTTTGCCAAGTGGAGGACTGATCAAATGAGAACATACTGGAATATAAATGGCGGACTTAAAGCCATAAAGGAATGGGAGCCTAACTGTTGGATACAGGTAACGTGTCCGAGTGAGGAAGACCAGCAAATGCTGGTCGACGAGTATAAAATACCTGATTATTTTCTTTCAGACATCAGCGATACCGACGAGCGTGCCCGATACGAGTACGACGACGGATGGATGCTTATTATCTTGCGTATACCTTATGTAAAGGAAATACGCTCACGCACACCATACACCACCGTACCGCTCGGTATTATACACAAACGCGACGTTACTATCACGGTTTGTTTCTATGAGACAAACGTGATGATCGACTTCGTAAGCTATCAGCAGAAGCGCGGCGAGGGATTTACCGACTATGTTGACATGATTTTCCGTCTGTTCCTCTCTTCTGCCGTATGGTATCTGAAGAGACTGAAACAGATTAACAGTCTGATAGAGAAAGCTAAACGAAATCTCGACCGCGAAGTGAACAACGAGTCGCTTATCGGACTGTCTCGTCTGCAAGACTCTTTAACCTACTTCCAGACTTCTATCCGCGGCAACGAGAACCTACTTGCAAAACTGAAGTTCAAGCTACAGGTGGATGAGCTTGATGCCGACCTTATCGAAGACGTAAACATCGAGATGAGTCAGGCACGTGAAACGACAAGCATATACTCCGACATTCTGGAATCTACGATGGACACCTATTCGAGCATCATCAACAACAATATGAACACCGTGATGCGTACACTCACATCGGTCAGCATCATCCTGATGTTCCCTACCCTCATCGCCAGTTTGCTCGGAATGAACCTGATAAACGGCATGGAGAATAATCCCTACGGGTTCCTCATCGCCATCATCGCATCTGTAGTAATATCAGGCGTTTCATGGTGGATTTTCCGCCATAAAAGGCTTGTTTAGAGGAAAAACATTAAAATTTATTACATAAATTAGGTTTTTACAATCTTTTTAAGTAAGTTTGCAATTCATTTAATGCGGTTTCACCTTATATTATAAATATATTGAAGGTTGCGCCGGCTCAGTCTGGAGCATACCGAAACCAACTGAATTTATTTGGAACACCTATCACAAATTAAAAACGTGAAGTAATGGACTCTCAAGAAAAATCTCTCGAAAACGAGAAGAATGTAGAAGTAACTCCTACTGAGGCTACAGCAAACGCTACTGCCGTGGAGAAGGTTGAAACAACAGAAGCCGCTGCCGACGCTACAGCTAATGATGCTGAAGTAAAGGCAGAGCCGAAGAAAATATACAAGAGCAAGGCAGAAGTTGTAGAAAGAATCAAAGAGATCGCTCATGCCGACGAAGTGCCGCAGAAGGACGAGGTTGAGTATCTGAAGACTGTTTTCTACAAACTGCACTTTGCCGAGAGGGAAGCTGAAATGAAGGCTTACCTCGACAATGGCGGCGACCCTGCTGCCTACATTGTTAAGCCTGATACTGACGAAGAGGCTTTCAAAGCTGAAATGGCTGTTATCAAAGAGAGAAGAGCCAAACAATTCGAAGAGCAGGAGAAAATAAAGCAAGACAACCTGAAGAAGAAACTTGAAATCATAGAGAAAATCAAGGCTATGGCAACTTCGCCTGAAGAGGCTAACAAGTCTTATCAGGAGTTCAAGCAGCTGCAGCAGGAGTGGAAAGAGATTAAACCGGTTCCTGCCGAAAATGCCAATGAACTATGGCGCAACTACCAGCTGTACGTGGAGCAGTTCTATGATTTGCTGAAACTCAACAGCGAGGCTCGCGAATATGACTTCAAGAAGAACCTTGAAATCAAGACTAAGCTCTGTGAGGCTGCAGAGAAACTGGCTGACGAGGAGGACGTGATAAGCGCTTTCCACCAGCTTCAAGAACTTCACAACGAATATCGCGAGAGCGGACCTGTGGCTAAAGAGCTACGTGAAAGTATCTGGACTCGCTTCAAGGCTGCATCTACAGTTATCAACAAGAAGCACCAGCAGCATTTCGAAGACCTTCGTGCCAAGGAGGAAGAGAACCTTGCAAAGAAAACGGAACTTTGCGAAAAGGTAGAGGCTATCGCTAAAGAGGAGAACAAGAAGTCTGCCGACTGGGAAGAACACACGAAGCAGATTATCGAGATACAGAACGAGTGGAAGACTATCGGCTTCGCTCCGCAGAAGATGAACGTGAAAATATTTGAGCGTTTCCGTGCTGCCTGCGACGACTTCTTCGGAAGAAAATCGGAGTTCTTCACCAATCTGAAGAAGGAGTTTGCAGAGAACGCCGAAAAGAAAAAGGCTCTCGTTGAGAAGGCTCAGGCACTGAAGGATAGCACCGACTGGAAGGCAACAAGCGACAAACTCATCGCCCTGCAGAAGGAGTGGAAGACTATCGGTATGGTACCAAAGAAATACGGCGACCAACTATGGAATGACTTCCTCGCAGCCTGCAACCACTTCTTTGAGGCTCGCAACGCTGCCAATGCCGGAACTCGCAACGAGGAGCGCGAGAACCTGGAGAAGAAACAGGGCATCATCGCACAGCTTAAAGCTCTGCTCGAGAATGCCGGCGACGACACTCAGGCTACCGTGAAGAAACTCACTGAGGAATATAATGCCGTAGGTCATGTGCCTTACAAGGAGAAGGACAAGCTATATAAAGAGTATCACGAGGTGCTCGACAAGATTTTCAAGGAACTGAACGTCTCTACCGCCCGTCGCCGTCTGAACAACTTCAAGACAAACTTGAAGAATGTTGCTAAGCGTGGCGAGGATGCTCTCGACAACGAGCGTGGCAGACTGCAGCGCCGTGCTGAACAGATGAAGCAGGAGATTCAGACTTACGAGAACAACCTCGGTTTCCTCAACGCTTCAAGCAAGAAGGGCAACAGCCTCATCGACGAGATGAACCGCAAGGTGCAGAAGTTGAAAGACGACCTTGAGCTTGTTAAGCAGAAGATCAAGGCTATCGATGCTGAGGACAAATAAAAAGGAATAATATTTTTCATTATAATTAAGCGATGTTACATCAAATAAATTGGTGCAACATCGCTTTTTTCGTCTCGGCAAGAAGCCGAAGCCAAACGTGAAAGCATGGCTCGGCAA
>DAIOXG010000345.1:0-3414 GCA_036758085.1 Prevotella sp.
GAATGTTCCTGCAAGTGCTGCTGCAAGCACTATTGTATATATCTTTTTCATAATGAAAATTCGTTTAATCGTTATACCTTTTATGTATTAATGATAATTCTGCAATTTGTGTTAGAAACCAACTTGAAGTCCAAACGACAATGATGTTGCCAAAGGATAATTCCAGTCTGGGTTCTCCGGATCGGAGCATGTCAGGCTCTTACTCTTTATAGTAAGCAGATTCTGTCCGGAAACATATATCCGGGCGCTTGACATCTTCACTTTCGACAGAATATTCTTAGGTATATTGTATCCAAGCTGCAAGGTGCGGAGCTTCAGGTAAGAACCGTTCTCCACGAAGTATGAAGAAGCCCTGCCCTCATCAGCTGTGTTCATTGTGCTCAAACGAGGAATAGACGAACTTGTATTGTTTGTGTTCCATGCGTTCAGCAGACGTGTTCCCTTGTTTGATCCTGGGTCGTTGACAGCCCAGAAATCGGTCTGGAACTTCTGGTTGTTGTAGACGTCCTGATCGTAAACACCCTGCCAGAACATGCTGAAATCAAATCCCTTGTAGTTGAGGGCAATGTTCAGTCCGTAAGAGAATGCAGGTACTGGATCGTAAATCCAAGTCTGATCGTTGGCATTAATGCTGCCGTTGTGGTCCAAATCTTTGTATTTAAGTCCGCCGACACGTGCGTTTTCCTGTCCCGACTTGTTTACTTCCTCTTGAGTCTGAAATATTCCGTCAGCTACATAACCTACGATAGAACCATATGATTTGCCGCTCTGTACGAGATTTTCTGTTGTAGTATGAGCATAAGCACCTGTTGTACTTGAAGGCAGATATGTTACCTTATTGCGGAAGAAATCCAAATTGCCGTTTACATCGATTCCGAGTCCGTTAGCAAGTGTTGTGCGATAGCCCAAGCTGAATTCCATACCCCAGTTGCGCAGCGACGGGCCATTCTGCCAATTGTCGCCGCCCTCGCCAATTGCACCAAGGAATGCAGGATGAATCAGCATGTCTTTGACATTTTTGATATAAGCATCAATAGTTCCGTAGAAACTGTTGTTGAACATTGTGAAGTCGAGACCCACATTGTATTGTGTAGCCGATTCCCATTTCAGATTAGGATTTGCAATCTGTGTGGCACGATAACCTGAAGGGAATGTGCCGGAACCTTGCAAGAACAGGTCGTAGGCAGTTGATGTTACGCGGTCCAGTCCGTAGTCAACAACGTAAAGTCCGAACTGTGCGTTGTTGTCAATCGCCTGGTTACCGGTTTGTCCCCACGACAGGCGCAGCTTGGCATCGTCAAGCCATTTCTTATTCAATAGATTTGAGAAGCGGAAACCGAGAGATGCAGCAGGGAAAGTACCCCAGCGGTGAGCCTTGCCGAAGCGTGAAGAACCGTCGTAGCGGATAGTGAAAGATGCAAGGAGAAGATCATCCCAGTTGTAGTTCACTTTTCCGAAGAACGATGCCAGACGATAGCCCACCTTAGCACCGCTATTGGTCATTGTTCCAGTTGCGGCATTTGGCCACATATAGTTTTTGTCTTCCAAGGCATATCCTTCAG
Organism: Prevotella sp.; assembly: GCA_036758085.1. Lineage (GTDB taxonomy): Bacteria > Bacteroidota > Bacteroidia > Bacteroidales > Bacteroidaceae > Prevotella. The sequence continues at coordinate 1,563 of DAIOXG010000345.1, forward strand.
AGTAGGCAGAGAAATCAATAACAGACTGTTTTGACATTTCGCTACCGACGAGGATGTCAAAATTGTGCTTACCTATTTTATTTACATACTGTGCGGTGTTAGACCAAGTCCAGTTTGTCTCGTTATTGTTGCTCAATTCTGTTTTTGCAATATCATTTCTAACGATGTCAGACTGGAATGTATGTGTCATCGAATTGATGAATGATGTCTTGAAGTCCAAACCGAAGTTTGAGCGGAGTGTCAAACCCTTGATAGGCTTCAGTTCTACAAATGCATTTCCGAATATGCGCCAGTAGTCGAGGTTGTTGTTACGGTTGTCGTATTGCTCGCGACAAGGGTTCTGACGGTCGGACATGCTGCCTACAGGACCTGCGAATACCTTGCTGTTCTCCTCGTATACAGGAACGATAGAAGGCATCTTCAACGCATTCTCCATAGGGTGGCAGTCTACTTGCGAAGTATAAGTAAGTGTGAGGTTCTCGCCAACTGTGAGTATCTTGTTCAGATTCCATGAAGTATTCAGTCTTGCTGAGATATTCTGGAAATCGGTATATTTCAATACGCCCTCATTGTTCTTGTATCCCAAAGAGAACATTGCGCTATGCTTGTCGTTGGCATGCGAAACCGAGAGGTCGTAATTCTGCATGAATCCGGTGCGTGATATAGCATCCAGCCAGTCGGTGTCAGAGAAACGCATTGTCTTCTTTGAGTTTATATATCCGTCATACCTTCCGTTTATCGTGTAATTCTGATATTGGCTTGTTGCCGGATTCCAAACTGTGATAGGAGTTCCGCTTTGTGCATTCAAGTCAATGCCATAGTTGGCAGCATATTTAACAGGGTCGATACCGTCGTTGAGGGCTGCCTGCGCCATGGCTGTAGCATATTCGCCGGAATTGAGCAGTTTCATCTTCGACTGACTTGAATAGAACTGTGCGGTAAGATTTGCCGAGAAGTCCACAGCCACCTTGTTACCCTTCTTTCCTTTCTTTGTAGTTATGATGATAACACCATTTGAAGCTCTTGAACCATAGATAGAAGCCGAGGCAGCATCTTTAAGCACCTGCATACTCTCGATATCATTAGTGTTGAGAGTATTCAGCGCCATGTTTGTTGGTACGCCATCTATAATATAAAGAGGATCTTGTGAAGAATTGAAAGAACCGATACCACGGATACGTACCTTACCGCTACCGATAGGAGAACCGTCGGTTGTAACGGTCATTCCGGCAACTCGTCCTTGCAGGGCACGCATCGGGTCTGTGTCAGAAGTTGATTTCAGATTCTTTGTAGAAACGACAGATACAGAACCTGTCAAGTCTGCTTTCTTTTGGGTCGTATAACCCGTTACGACAACTTCGTTCAGGTTGTTGGCAAGTTCAGCCAATTTGATTTTCATGTTTGGCTGCACTTTCACCTCCATTGTCTTGTATCCCACATAGGATATGACAAGAGTTGCCCCCTGGTCGGCATCAAGCATGAAGTTACCGTCAAAGTCAGTTATTGTTCCCGACTTCGTTCCTTTTTCCATTACGGTTGCTCCGATTACGGTTTCACCGGTCTCGTCTGTAACCACACCGCTCACTTTAATTTTCTGTGCGTTGGCAGTAATGCTCGTAGCCAGAAGTGAGAAGCTAATCAATACTTTAGATAGATTGCTCATAAGTTTAAATGGTTTCGTTAGTTGTTTGATTTTTTTTCTGCCGCAAAGTTATTTAATGTATTGATAGCCAGCAAGAATGGATGATGCATAAACAAAAACGAATCGTTCGTTGTATCATTTGTTGCATGTTTTGAACGATACGTTGTATGTTTTTAATCGGTCATGGAACGAAAAGATAGTGATTCAATA
>DAIOXG010000346.1:0-3409 GCA_036758085.1 Prevotella sp.
ACTATAAAGGGAACCGTGGTTGACAAAAACCGCGAACCTATCATCGGTGCCTCCGTACGTGTAGTCGGCAAGAAAGGCGACAATGTAGGCGTTATCACAGATATTGACGGAAATTACTCTCTCACAGCTCCAAAGGGCAGCAAGGTAACGATTTCATATATCGGCTATCTGCCACAGACGGTAACGGCTGGCGGAAAGACCCAACTGAAAGAGGATTCCCAAAACCTTGAAGAAGTGGTTGTCGTAGGTTACGGCACACAGAAGAAGGCACACCTGACAGGTTCTGTAGGCACTGTTCCTATGGACGATATCAAGGATTTGTCGGGAGCAAGCCTCGCTTCTGCACTCTCCGGACTTATCAACGGTGTGAGCGTAAGCGGTGGCGACCGTCAGGTCGGCGAGTCTTCAAGCATCACAATCCGTGACGGTGGAGTATTACATGATTTTACAGGAAACTCAGCCGGTCCACTTTACGTTATCGACGGCTATGTTTATCCTAACGACATAAAGAACCTTGGAGAAGAGGCTTTCAACAACCTCGATCCTTCTGAGGTTGAAAACATCTCTGTATTAAAGGACGCATCGGCAGCCGTTTATGGTGCACGCGCAGCTAACGGTGTTATCCTCGTAACAACAAAGAGGGGAAAGATGGGAGCACCACGCATTTCGTATAACGGAACATTCGGTATTACCGATGCCGTATCAACGCCAAAGATGCTTAACTCTTACAACTACGGACGTCTGTATAACATCATGAAAGACAACGATCCGAAGAGTACATCACTCAACCGTACCACTTCTCTGTTCCAGGCAGACGAGCTTGAAGCGATGAAGGACCTTAATTACGACTTGCTCGACAAATACTGGGACACAGGTGTTACCCAGCAGCATAGCGTAAACGTGAGCGGTGCATCTGACAAGGTGAACTATTTCGGCGGTATCTCTTATTTCACTCAGGACGGTAACCTCGGAAAACTCGACTACGACCGTTGGAACTATCGTGCCGGCATCGACGTGAAAATCAGCAAGAACCTGAAGGCAAACCTCAATGTAAGCGGAAACTTCAGTAAACTGAACAAGCCTAATAACTCTATCGGTAACGGTGGTTTGGAGAATGACTACCGCAACCTGCTCTACCGTCCACGATATATTCCGGAAACTGTGAACGGCATGCCTATCCTGGCATACGGTCCGAGCAATGCACAGGCCAACGAGTCGCAGATTTACTCTTATAACCTGATGCAGAACAACGGAGACTATGCCGAGACGAAGACAAACAATATGACCATCAATGCCGGACTGGAATACGATTTTGAGTGGAGCAAGATACTTAAAGGTCTGAAACTAAAATTCACCTATTCTAAGAGTATCAACAATGACAAGGGCAACCAGTATGGTTCGAAGTTTACGCTCTACAAGATGATGAACCGCACAGGAAGCGGACAGCACCTGTACACCCCTATTGCCGGCGAAGACTATAACAACTATCTTACATCCGACAACTTTGAGCCTTCAACCTTCGACAACGGTGATTATATCTCGCGTACCATGTCGAGAATGGACAATTATCAGGTGAACTTCACGGCAAGCTACGGACGCAAATTCGGACAGCACGACATCAACGCCCTCTTCTCTATAGAGAAATCAGAGTCTGAACTCGAGGATTTGGGCGGTCATGCCACACAGCCATATTCGTTCACTAACTTCCAGTCTAACGGTGCTTCAGGAACGAAGACACCAAGTTGGACAAGAAGCGAATCGGGTAGTCTGTCATATATCGGACGTATCAATTATGCTTATGCCGACAAATATCTCTTTGAATTCCTTATCCGTTCCGATGCGTCAACGAAATTCGCTCCAAAGAACTACTGGGGAGTATTCCCGTCAGCCAGTGTCGGTTGGGTAATGTCACAGGAAAAATGGTTCAACAAAGCACTGCCTTGGGTTGACTTCCTCAAACTGAGAGGTTCGTTCGGTCTTACCGGTCGTGACAATACCACAGCATGGCTTTGGATGCAGCACTACGGAATATGGAACAAAACGAGCGACAATGCCGTATTCGGCGAGGGAACGACAAATACCGGACAGTCAATCCGTATGGACAACGGTAATGCCGACGTGAATTACGACGTGCATTGGGACAAGTCTTACAAGGCTAACCTTGGTGTCGACTTCAACGTATTGAACAGCCGTCTTGCCGTTACACTCGAGGCTTACAAAGTTTGGAACCGCGAGATGTTCATGAACATGTCGCAGACCGTTCCTGCTACCGTAGGTTGTCTCTCGGCTTCTACCAACCTGGGAGAAATCAACAACTGGGGATACGAGGCAAGTATCACATGGAGAGACAGGATTGGAAAGGACTTCAAATACCGTATCGGCGTGAACTTCGGATATAGCGACAACGAAGTGTTGAAGAGCGACTTTGCGACCGACTATAAATACCGCACAGTACAGAAGGGCGACCGCTTTGACATAGGAACTTGGGGAATGGAATGTCTCGGCATGTTCCGCAGCTATCAGCAGATTCAGGAGTATGTGAAGAAATACAACATCACAAGCTACATGGGCATGTCTCCTGACCAAATCAAGCCTGGGATGCTTATCTACAAGGATGTTCGTGGTGCCGGTGGCGAAGGAGTTGCCGACGGTGTAGTCGACGCTAACGACGATCAGGTGCGCCTCTCATACCGTGCAAGCAACCCTTACGGATTCACGACAAACCTGAATGCAGAATGGAAAGGTCTGTCTATCACGGCACAGTTCAGCGCAAGCTGGGGCTCAAAGACTGTAATCCCGTCTTCTGCCTTGAAGACTTCCTACGGCATTGAAGCACAGAACATGCCTTCGTTCTGGAATCCAGACAAGGTATTCGTATACAAGGATATTACTGACGGAAGCGGAAATGTGGTAATGTCGGAGAACCGCGACGCTGCACTTCCTAACCCGTCATACAATATCAACAGTGTGGCATCAAGCTTCTGGACAGTCAGCGGAACAAGGGTTACTCTCAACCGTCTGACTCTTGCCTACAAGCTGCCAAAGATGGCTTGGTTCAAGACTTTGGGATTGGAGAGCGCAAGAGTTAACGTTACCGGACAGAACCTTATCAGCTTCTACAATCCGTATCCTGACAACTTCATCGACCCGATGTGTAGCTACGGCAGCTATCCTAAGCTCCGCAAATGGACTATCGGTGTGAACTTAACTTTCTAAACTAAAATTGAAACACATAATGAACAAGAATATTATTAAAGTTTGCAGCATCGCATTCGCGGCATCTTTACTTGCATCATGTAGCGACAGCTTCCTTGAGGACAAAAAAGACAACAACAATGTGAACAAGGAAGTCTACAACGACTTTACTGGAGCACAGCTCCGTGTGAACTCTGTATACGGTCAATGTCTG
>DAIOXG010000347.1:0-3396 GCA_036758085.1 Prevotella sp.
AAGAGGTATTTCATAATTCTTCTTTCCTTTTGATTTCTATTATTTTGATACGATTCTGTCACGGTTGATCCATTGTGACAGATAACGTGATGCAAAATTAGGAAAAAAACGACAAACTGCCAAGATTTATAGTCAAGAAGTCTGTTAACAATACAAAAAAATCACCATCACCATCCTCACGGATGATGACGGTGATTACCTGGTGACGACTCGTCAACCTTCTAACTCGCTCCTGGAGCGTATCAAAAATATCGCGGCTATGGATGAGGAATCCGAGATATTTCCATTCGCCAATGGCTATCTCTCCACACTGCAGGGCATAACATCCGTCGGAAGCCACAAACCGGATGAGCTGCCCCACCCCTACCTTCTGCGGATGCCAGTCGCGGCGATACTGCAACAGGGAGTAGCTGCCCGCTGGCAGACATTGTGCTGCACGTTCCAGGGTATCGCATACATACTCGCCATGGATATAAAGGCGCCCATGCACGGCTTCTCGAAAGCGCGCCATGCGCTGAATGATGAACTCCGTCATTGTTCGCCTCCTTCCCCTTTGAGAAACATCTGGTCGAGATCCTCCAACCGCTTCACCTGCAGGAGGGGCTGGAGCGCAGTGGCATCGAAGCAGGGGCACGCCTTCTGCACGCCTGGCAGGTCGCAATGTCCCAAAACGGTGGCAATGGCAGGGAACTGCTGCTTGAGCTGCACGATCAGCGTAGCCATCGCCTTCTTCTGCTCCGGGGTGCGGGTGTCAGCAGGTCGTCCCTGCTCATCCAGTCCGCCTTCATAGCAGATACCGATGCTGTGGGCATTATATCCCTTGGCATGTGCTCCCATACGCTCCAGCGGACGGGTTTCCTCGATGCGCCCATTGCGTCGGATATAATAATGGTAGCCGATGAAGCGCCAGTGGTTGACCTCCACATGATCGTGGAAGAGTTGCTGCACTGTATAGTTGCGGTTGCAGCGGGTAGCACTGCAATGTATTACGATTAAAGATATTTTTCTTGACATAGTATTTAAGTTTTTAAATGAGATTATCAATTTTGGAACGGTTGCAAACGTCATGCCGGCAGCAGGTGGCGGTCTCTCTCCCTGCCCAGGCATTTTTTTGCGCGTGGGCAGGGAGAAATTTTTGCTTGCCCACGCAAAAATGAAAGTGGGTGCTAATGTTACTTTTGTCATAGTCATATTGTTTAGTTAGCTCCCCGTACTTTTCAGGTATCAGAAAGCGAATTGTTTCTGATGCAAAAGTAAGAAAAAAAATTGATACTCGTATTTAATTTAACATTTAACCCATTTCCCTGCAATACGGGTAACTTAGAGAAAGATGGTCCATTTCCGGGAAAAAGTCAGAAAATGGGCATGTTACCCATTTCGCAGAACGAGAAAGAGAAATTACCAAGAACCGGTACAAATTGTTACCCAAAGCTATATCTTTCGGCAGAGGTGTTACCCATATCCCCCTGTCAAAACTTACAAATTGCTGTTTATCTGATAGTTACGTCTCTTTTACATCGTCAATAAATATGAATATACTATGAGAAGAAAAAGAGAAATATGAATCATTTGAGTGTCGCTCAGATTTTTTTTTTCAAATTTTTCGAGAAAACTCTTGGTGGTTATTATTTTTTTTATTACTTTTGCACCCGATTAGCTGACAGATATGTCGGCAAACGGATGTTTAGGATTTTAATTTAAGGTCTAAACTACAGAAGATTGGCATTCTTCTTTAGACTGATGTTATAGGAATCCTGACAGACCTCAACCAGTCGTGTATATGAGTAATCATATATAGATATTACAACTTGGATTGAGGTTTGGCAAGATGCTATAACACAGGTTTAAGAAAATGCCAAAAAAGCCTCAATCCATGAGACTTTTTTTTCTTAAATTCTGAATTACATTTTGTTCATTCCTCTTTCCTTGTTGTTCATTAATAATAACTGATTTAAAAATCTAAATCAAACCAAAAAGATGAGTAACAATGAAAACAACTCAATTATTGAGTTCGGCGTACAGGTCTTCTCATTGACCAAGTATTCCAGTTACCAGAGATGTATCCTGATGCGTATATACAAATATACCCAGAAGGATATCAGTGATGCAATCAGTAGCCAGAAAAATGATCATCTGATCCATTTTACTTCTGCTGAAGAGAGCGAACAGGTTCGCCATGTGAAGATTCCACTCAAGAGATTGGAACCTATCAAAAGCCATTACTCCCGTCTGCGTGGAGCACTTCAGGATATGACGACGAAGCTAATAGCCATCCCCCACTACACTGCATCCCATGCGATGGAGTATGAATGGTTTCGGCAGCTCTTCATGGTGGAATTCTCTATTGAAAACCATGTCCATTATGCCACACTCCACTTCAAGCTGCCGCTGCTAAAACGTTTTTTGAGCAATTGTATGGGCTATCACCGTATCAACCTGGATACCTACTTTTCCTTTAAGTACTATTCCACGAGACAGTTGTACCGCTTTTATTATGCTCATTTCAAAAAAGGATACACTTATCTGAAACCGGAGTTTCTTGCTCAGACACTCAGCGCTAAAGGCAACTACAACAGTTCGGCAAGTGCAAGAAAGAATCTTCTGGGACCTGCACGAAAGGAAATGGAGAGCATGTTCCAGAACGAGCAGTGCGAGGTGTATTTCCGATACAAGGAAATATATCCGGATGATAATCCTAATTGCATCTGGGCAGAAAAGGTGATATTCACATTCATCAACAGGCAAGACATCGAGCTGTCCGAAAGTGCTAATGAGCAACTGATAGGCTATCAGACTAAAATCAAGGTAGCCCTTACCTATGTCTGGGGAATGGATGAGAAAGCGGCTATTCAACTGTGCAAACACATCCAGTTTACGATGATGAATGAACTTGATGCCTTGTTCTGCCGCAAGAGTTGGTTTTTCAAGCGCATGAAGAGCAAGGGTACTCCAATCAGGAATACTGCGGGATACATCAGAAAGTCGTTGGAAAATTTCCTCAACGAGTTTGAGGAAAAGAAATCTCCCGAAGGAAAGGACACCGAGAAGGGAAAGGACTGTCAGGAGGAGAAGTAAACTAAAAAAGGATGGTATCGTACTGAAAGAAGGGCGATATCATCTTTTTTTTCGCACAACTTCCGGACAACTATTGCATTTCGCCCTCAAATTGAGTATCTTTGCAATGTCATTCAGAAACAATGACGTTGGAGGCAAAGTGCCGACAACTATATTATTTACCATTTAAAACACAAAATTAGTACTATGGGAATCAAAGTAAAAGCTATCGAAAGAAACATCAATTTCGGTAAGGGAGAAGAGAACTGGCAGTTTGTCATGCAACCTGAGTTGTACGGTCAGCTGGCATTGGAGAAGGTAATCGCACAGGCTGCACTCAAC
>DAIOXG010000348.1:0-3391 GCA_036758085.1 Prevotella sp.
ACCTGTTCTTCATTAAGGGTACGATGAAGTCTTATTTTCCGAAAGCCGTGGCCATGGCTTTAAACTCCACCTTGCGTGCAATGACAGAGGCGAGATACATAAATCTTTGATTTTTTAGTGAAAATCAGTCATGCCGCCCCCTATAATCCGGAAAATTTCTTTCGTGTGAATGTGTGGGATTTGTCGAAGTTTCTGTAAATATCAACGTGCATCTTGTCGTCTTGGAAATTAAAAACCAGCTTAACCGCACTCATCCAGTTAACGAAGTGGAGCTTAACTTCCAACTGATTATGGCTGCCCCACGCATAAGCTCCACCTACTAAAAAAGGGGTGGGAATATTGCTGAAACTGCCCAATGTGGATCGACGGGAATTGGGTGGATAGAAAGAGATGGGGGAGGTTTTCCATTCTTTATAACCCAAAGCGATTTTACTTTCTTTCCCAGCTTTATCCATCACGTAGAGAGACAAGCCATTCTCGGAAGGTTCAAAACGGAAAGAACGCCATTCTAACACATTGTCTTCCAATTGGTAATTATTACTCTGTATTTTCTTCATAGTTGAAGAAGACACCTTTCCCTGCGGTATCGGATGGCTATATTGTTGCCAACGTTTTGCAAACTTTTTTGTTTTTTTTACAGCCAAAGGAGTTTCAGAGACGTGAGGCAAAAGGACATTCCATATATGGCTCTGCTCCTTCCCCCCATTGCCAGTCATACACTGGGTGATAGTGATGACCATTTCTTTGTCGGGAATGACAATAATATATTGTCCATACGCCCCGTCTGCACGCGATGCATTGGGGTATGCACACATCCACATCTGGTAGCCATAATCGTCGCGGTTAGGTAGATTTACTTTCCGTGAGGTCATTTCATCTACCCATTTCGCAGGTAACAACCGCATTCCATTCCACTCCCCTTTGTTCAACAACAATTGCCCGAATTTGGCCAAAGACTCAGGCTGCAAATACAAACCCCAGCCTCCGCAATTGATGCCTTCGGGACTTTCTTCCCAATAAGCCTCTGTAATGCCTAATGGGAGAAAAAGACGTTGCTTAAGGTAATCCATCATTTTCATTCCTGTGACTCGTTGAACAATGGCCGAAAGCAAATAAGTGTCGATAGAGTCGTATGCAAACCGTTTCCCTGGTCTTGCTACCATAGGATGTTTCAAATATCCCTCTATCCAATGTGAAGAGAATGTCCTCATCTTCGTATCCACCTCAAAACCGGAAGTCATTGTCAGCAGGTCACGGACAGTTATTTCGGCCAACCATTCAGAGATGGAATCGGGTAAAAGTTCGGGGAAAAAGGTGGCAAGCCGGTCGTCAAGTCTTAAACGATTCTCCATAATGGCTATGCCCACCGCAGCAGCAGTAAATGTCTTCGAACAAGAGAATAACTGATGACCATATTCTGGCTTGAAAGGAGCCGGATACATTTCTGCAATGACTTTCCCATGTCGCAAAACCATTACACTATGAATGTCTGTATTCGGAAACGTCATCAGCGAATCGAACAGAGCTGTAATCTTTTCCGAAGGGACTCCTTGTGATTCGGGGGTACAACGTTCCAAGACATTAACTTGACTACATACCGGTATTACCGCACACAGGCTGGCAAAAAAGAATAAAAAGAAACGTTTCATATGTTTATTCGTTTGTTTGTTTGATAATCTGATAGCTTGTTCCGGACATCGGGTCACCACCTATGTATTTCACCCATCCTGGATATTCGGCCATAGGCATCTGCCCATGGGTCCTACGCATGGTGGCATAAAGGGGTTCTTGCGGATAGTTTCCCGTAGTACACCATTGGTCAAGCCAACTCATATAGTCCATGGTTACGCCACGCCCATGAGTTGCATCAGGCATTATGTAGAACTTGCAGAAGGAGTCGGTCGTTTTTTGTCCATATTTATCAACATACCCTTTATATTGATCAATCAATTGCCAAGGACTCATCGACATGTCCATCCAGCCGGAAAACAATATCAGCTTTCCGCCATGAGAGATAAAATCATCAAAATCCGGGCTGTTGGCATCATAGCGTGCCGAGGCATCCATCAATATGCGATATAAATTCTCGTCAGGATGGAAATAGTCATGTTCTATCAGTTTCCATGTCGGATCTTTGGTGAAGAAATACTTGAATATACCATCGGCGCGGTCTCCATGATGCACATTGTATCGGGTGTCGAGTGGTTCACGTGGCACTTCACTTGAACCTAAATCCATCGCGCCACCTTCTAAGGCTGAACACCCTTTGTAGGTTTTCATTCCGTTTTTCATGGCATACTCCAAACGGAAGCCATTGGCATATACATCAATCGTATTCATTTGGGCATCTGTCAAGTGATATTTTTTCCGGATGATGTTCAAAAAATTATCTCGGTTGTTTCGCGCTGCAAAGATGTTGCAGACTATTCCGTCTTCTATTCCATCCCATTTGTCGTAAAGCGAAATAGCATCTTGCTGTATGCCCTTGAGGGTTTCTTCATCAATATACCCGTCCGAATGTGGATAAGTATCAGCATCAAAATTTTTGTAAACAGCTTGTGAGAGAACGGCTCCCCACAGTCGTGCCAGCACATAGTTGGAAGCCGGTTGTGAGCAAAAAACGCCATCGTAGTACTTGCCGTAGGTGGTGGCGCATTCCAAGGCTTCGCGTCCTCCCGTAGAGCAACCAGCAAAATAATTAAACACAGGCTCCTGTCCATAAAAATGGTTCACCACATAACGCATCACGTCATGCGCTTTAATCAGATGTTGTCGAATATAATTGTTCAGAGACTCCTCGTTAGAAGCAAACGATGCATCCATACCGCTGCTCGACTGATGTCCGGAATCATCTCCATAGACCACATAACCGGCATCGATAGGTTTCACGCTTCCGAATGCTGATGTGCCATGAACGTTAGGGATGGAACCGTTGTTGGCACCTCCTCCCAATTGCAAACTTCTTCCATTCCATTTCATTGGCAACAGAATCTCCCATTCTATGTTTGGGGCATCGGGGTCAACAGAACGAATAATGCCTTTCACATCTGCGTAAGAAGCACCAGTATCGGAAGTCTTTGTTGTAACCGAAAGAACAGCTCCTCCATTGCAAGCTTCCTTGAAGAAATTGGAGGGAATAACCAAGCCGTTTAAGTTGGCTACTTCCGTACAGGGCAAAATGACGGTTTGTGAAGCTAATTTACAGCCACTTGCAGGCTGGGCATAAAGGTTGGAATCTTGTGCACAAAATCCCCCCAAAGCAAAACATACCGAGAGAACTAATCTTATAGTCTTTGTGTTCGAAAAGTTTTTTTTCATATTGTTTTAATTTGTTTGTTTTTTATAAATAAGATATGGATTCATCTTATATATAGGTGAACTTTCTCCCAAT
>DAIOXG010000349.1:0-3389 GCA_036758085.1 Prevotella sp.
TTGCTCTGTGAGAGATTTTGTTTTTAATCTCATTGCCCAGTTCAGCGAAAGTCTCGTTGTATCCTTCAGGCATGAAGACGGAATCGTATCCGAAGCCGGAGCCACCCCTTTTCTCCTTAATAATCTCGCCATTGCAAATACCCTCGAAGAGTATCGGTTCAGCAGATTCGTTGTTTTTGCGGCATGGGATAAAGGCGATGACAGTGCGGAAGCGTGCATTCCTGTTAGACTTTCCGTTAAGTTTCGCCAGTAGCTTCTTCATATTCGCCTCGCTGTCGTGTCCCTCTCCTCCGGCATAGCGTGCAGAGAACACTCCGGGAGCACCGTTTAGTGCCTCTACCTCCAGACCGGTATCGTCGGCAAAGACGCTGAGTCCGTAGTTCTTGTATATGTATTGAGCCTTGATAACGGCATTCTCCTCGAGAGTAGAGCCGGTTTCGGGGATATCAACGTGGCAGTTGATGTCGTTGAGGGAAAGAACCTCAAACTGGTCTCCAAGAATGGCTTTAATCTCGGAGAGCTTGTTCTTGTTGTTTGTTGCGAAGACTATTTTCATTGGATTAATTTTTTTTATTGGAGAGCTCGGAGTTCTCGGAGAACTCTTATTTCTCCTTTTTCACCTCAACCTTTATCGGGTCGAATCCCTCGCCGAAAACTCCCTGTACGCTGCTTTGGCTTACGAAGGCGTTAGGGTCGATAGACTTTATTATTCTGAAGATAATAACACTCTCACGCTTTTTTGCCATCAGACAGATAACCTTGGTAGGATGACCGGAATACCATCCGTGTCCGTCGAGGATAGTCATCGTGTGGTCAGTCTGCTTGGCGATGGCATTGGCTATTTCCTGGTATTTCTTCGAGAAAATCATGAACTGTACCGACTGCCTCTGCCAGCTCATCACGAAGTCGAGCATGTTACACTCAATAAACATCGTACAGAGTCCGAACACCACCTTCTGACACCTTACGGGGAATGGTCCGAAGGAATCAACCGCCAGACAGCTGCCGATGATAACGAGGTCGACCATGATGAGCGCCTTTCCGAGCGACACATTATGGTGTTTGTTCACCACGGCGGCAATGATATCCGTACCTCCCGTGCTGCCGTTGCTTAGGAAAACAATGGCAAGAGCCGTTCCCGTGAGCATACATCCGATGATGAGCGACATGAAGTCGTTTCCGTCGCCCATGAGTTTATAAAACGAGCCGTCGGGCATTTCCACCACCTTCTGTGCCAGGTCGAGCATTACCGTGATGGCAAAGGTGGCATAAATCGTCTTGGCAAGGAATTTCAGTCCGAGTTCCTTCAGCGCTGCCACGATAAGAATGGCGTTGATGATGAAGAAAGTCCATTGCACCGGGAATTTCGTGGCGTAGAAGATAATGGCTCCGATACCGGCAATACCTCCTGTTACAATTTCATAAGGCAACAGGAAGACGGTAAATCCGAATGTATAGAGCATTAGTCCGAGAGTGATATTGAAATAGTCGCGAGCCTCTCCCATTATCATTTTCCCCGTATCGCTTTTCAGGAAAGACAAAAATCTGTTCTGCCTTTTCATTTCGTCGGTGTTGTTGATGTTTGCCATAGTGGTGTGTGTGAAAAAGTTTATGGATAATGCAAGGAAATCATTAATCCCCTCCCCCACTGCTTTTTGTGATGGCAGGAAGGAGAAGGGATTAATAAATATATTATTTGATAACAACGTTTACGATTTTCTTAGGAACCACGATAACCTTGATAACCTGTTTGCCCTCAAGGTATTTCTGGCTCTTTTCGTCGGCGAGCACCTCGTTCTTTATCGTCTCGTTGTCGGCATCCACAGGGAACTGCTTCTGGTAGCGAGCCTTTCCGTTGAATGAAACTGTGAGCTGCATGGAGCTTTCCACGAGATACTGCTCGTTGCAAACTGGCCATTCAGCGTCGCAAACCGTATTCTCGTTGCCGAGCAGATGCCACAGTTCCTCTGCGATATGCGGTGCAAACGGAGCGATGAGTACGACAACGTCTTGCAGCAGCTGCTTGTTGTGGCATTTCATCTGCTGCAGCTCTCCCACGCAGATCATGAAAGCCGAGATGCTGGTGTTGTAAGAGAAGTGCTCAATGTCGTGAGTAACCTTCTTAATCAGCTTATGAACGCTCTTGAGCTGTTCCGGTGTCGGTTCCTCGTCGTTAGGCAGGAACTGTCCGTCGCGGCTATAGAAGAGAGCCCAAAGCTTTTTCAGGAAGCGGTGGCAACCGTCGATACCGTTAGTGTCCCAAGGCTTGCTTGCCTCAACCGGTCCGAGGAACATCTCGTAGAGACGCAGAGTGTCGGCACCGTATTTCTCGACAATCATGTCCGGATTAACAACGTTGAACATAGATTTCGACATCTTTTCGATAGCCCATCCGCATACATATTTACCGTCTTCGAGTATGAACTCGGCGTTTTCATATTCCGGACGCCATTTCTTGAAAGCCTCCGTGTCGAGCACGTCGCCATGCACGATATTCACGTCAACGTGGATAGGCGTAACCTCGTATTTGTCTTTCAGATTGAGACTTACGAAGACCGGAGCCTTAGAGTGGTCATCGCTGTTGATGCGGTAAACGAAGTTAGAGCGTCCCTGAATCATTCCCTGGTTAACGAGTTTCTGGAATGGTTCCTCCTTGCATGATACTCCGAGGTCGAAGAGGAACTTGTTCCAGAATCTTGAATAAATCAAGTGTCCTGTAGCATGCTCCGTACCGCCCACATAGAGGTCCACGTTCTGCCAGTATTCGTCGGCGTCTTTCGACACGAGTGCCTTGTCGTCGTGTGGATCCATGTATCTCAGATAGTAAGCCGACGAACCGGCAAATCCCGGCATGGTGTTGAGTTCGAGCGGGAATATTGTAGTGTTGTTGACGAGAGATTTGTCAACAACTTCGTTCTTCTCCGTGTCCCAAGCCCATTTCTGAGCGTGTCCCAATGGCGGCTCGCCAGTTTCCGTAGGCTTATACTGGTCAACCTCTGGCAGCTGTAGCGGCAGACACTCCTCCGGAATCATGTAAGGCACGTCGTCCTTGTAGTAAACCGGGAACGGTTCTCCCCAATATCTCTGGCGGGAGAAGATAGCGTCGCGCAGACGGTAGTTCACCTTAACTCGTCCGATACCCTTCTCCGTAACATATTTCTTGGTAGCAGCGATAGCCTCCTTCACTGAGAGTCCGTTGAGCGAGAATCCGTCAGCCGTAGGTTTTCCTTCGGCAGGCGAGTTGCAAACCGTTCCCTCCTTGGCGTCGAAGCTCTCCTCGCTCACGTCTGCCCCCTCGATAAGCGGAACGATAGGCAGGTTGAAATGCTTGGCAAAGGCATAGTCGCGCGAGTCGTGGGCAGGCACAGCCATGATGGCTCCTGTGCCGT
>DAIOXG010000350.1:0-3331 GCA_036758085.1 Prevotella sp.
CACGGGCAACGAGAAAGAGGCTGCGCAGCTGCTGGAATTCGACAACTTCGTGCTTGGTATCGGTGGTGTACTGACTTTCAAGAAGTCGCATCTGCCCGAGGTGCTGCCCCATATCCCGCTCGAGCGTATAGTACTCGAGACCGACTCGCCGTATATGGCGCCCGTGCCGATGCGCGGCAAGCGAAACGAGAGTGCCTTCGTGGCTTACGTGCTCGACAAGATGGCTGAGGTCTACGGCATCCCTCGCGACAAGGTAGACGAGATTACCACGCAAACGGCAAAGCGCATGTTCCGTTTAGACTGAAAAAGAGGTCTTTAGATAGTCGGTAATGAGCCTTTTTCTAAAAAATATTGTCATAAGATGAATAAAAAAGGCTAAAAATTTTTTATTTTGAAAAAAATACTTATCTTTGCAACATCTAAGACTTGTGTCGGGATACTGGAGTAGACTCCGGTCTCAAGTCTTAACGGAAAGGTGCTCGAGTGGTTGAAGAGGCACGCCTGGAAAGCGTGTAAACGTCTAAAGCGTTTCGCAGGTTCGAATCCTGTTCTTTCCGCATGTAGTTTTTAGGTGCATAAAAGGAAAGATAAAAATTAAATTTATGTATCAAGGGTGTCTGCAGTGATGCACACACCCTTTTTTTTTCCCAGTTTTTCTGGCTTCCCCTTATTCCTTTAGTTCAGTTACCCACATTCAGATTGCCGCATACTCCTTCGTGGCATTAAAACACGGACATTGTTTTCGCCAAGCCATCCTGTTGTAGGCTCCCCAGATATCGCGGTGGCCCATTATGCGAGCCTTCGGAAATTGCTCCCGTAGCTGCAGCAGGAGGTGGACGATGGCAGCCTTCTGCTCGATGGTGCGGTTGTCGGCAGGTTTCCCCTCGGGCGATATTCCCCCGATGTAGGCGATGTTTATCGAGTGGGCGTTGTGTCCCGCCACGCCGTTGCTCGGCTTGCAGATGTCGAGTAGTTCGTCAACCTTTCCGTCGGGCTTCACGAGATAGTGATAGCCGGGAAACTTCCATCCCTTTTCTCTGAATTCGCGCATTATGTCGCTTGTCGTGGCAGTCTGTCGGCTCGCCGTACAGTGGATAAAAATAGTGTCGATAGTTCTCATGGTCTTAAAATTGTTTTTAGTTATACATGTTTTTTTCTCGCTGCAAAGGTGGGAAATTTCTTCAAACCAGTGAGCTGTTATTAGCTGTTATGAGTGATTATTATTGATTCTTTTCGCCTTAATCCTCAGAAAGCCATTTGAATTTCTCCTTCAGAATCCTTTTGATTATACGCTTCACGTCGAGAGGTTGTCCGGCTCCGTTCATGCTGCATATCTTGTTTACTACGCTCTCAATCTCCCAGATGCACCCCATGGCGAGTCCGGCGGCAGCCGTAGCGGTATGGTCGGCGATAGAGAGCGGTTCGAAGATGGCGAGTCCGAGTATAGCCCCCGATATGAGGTAGGCGATATAATCCGTCATCCGGTTGCAGGCTCGTTTAATCTCGCGCCAGAAGCCAATGGGTTGTTTGTTGCGGTGCAGGCTCGACACCGACACCCAGAAGTCCATAATTACCAGCCATGCGATGAAAGCCATCATCCACCTCAGGTCGTAGAGGGCTTGAAGAGTTTCGGCGCCCATTGTTGAAACGAGAATGATGTAAAGAAACTTGTTCATGATAAATTGATTTTAGTTGTTAAGATATTTATTTCGCCGCATAATATAATATGCTCCTTTTGTGGGATGGGTGATTATTAGTTGTTGTTAGTGATTAATGATATTAATTTTGTTTAGCCCAAACGCTCCCAGTGTTTAGCCCAAACGCTCCCAGTGTTTAGCCCAAACGCTTCGGGCGTTTAGCCCAAACGCTCCGGGCGTTGTTATTCTTTCAAGAGATGGGTGTATGAAAATTTGAAATTTTTTGATGGTGATACGGAAGAAAAATCTACTTTAATCACTCGTAATGATAAATAATCAGCTATTCTGTTGAGAATTTCTCATATTTTTGCATCCCGAAAAATAATAAAATAATTAAATAAATTACAGTCATGAAAAACAACAAGAATACAGAGAATGCGATTATGGGACGAAATGCCGAAGGAGTTCTGCGACTGAGAATGGTTTGCGGACTGGTAGGCTATGCCGTGTATGTGATGCTCGAGGAGAAGCTGAATGAAGAAGGCGGGACTATTGCTGCCGACTATTTTGCCCTGGGTTTCGACTTCCATGCCGATGCTAAACTGGTGAAACAGGTGGCGGAGGATTTCGGACTCTTCACGGTTTCCGACGACGGCAAAACGCTCAAAAGAAAAGAAGAAACAAAAGAAACAGAAAAAGTCCCCCTCAACCTCCTAAAAGAAAAAGAAAATAAAAAAGAAACAGAAAGAGGCAGAGCAGAGGAGAAGAATAAGGGGGATGAAAAAATCAAAAACGATAAAGACGATTCTGACTCTTCTGAGGAAGGGAAAAAATATTCCGATGCTCAAATAGACAAATTCTGCTCCAATTTCCAGAAATTCTGGAACGAAACACTGAAGAAGACCAACTCCAGGTTGCGCCCTATTTCGATAATCGACAAGACGCGACGAGCCAGACTGTCGTATCTCCGCCGACGGTTCACCGACGAACAGATTTACTACTTCGCATACAGGGCTGCCATGTCGCCATTTCTCAATGCCCGCAAAGGACGGCTCAACCAGCCTGCCGACATCAACTGGATGCTCGCATCAGAGGAGAGGATAGTGAAGATTATAGAGGGAAATCTGTAGAAAAATGTGTAAAGAGTTGGTCGTTAAGGTGAAAAAACTTATCTTTGTATTATCTCTTCTATATAAGAAAATTTTAATAACGGCAAGAGACGACAGAGACAGAGAAAAAAACTGGTAGGGAGAACCTCGGAAAGTTCTTCTATGACTTGGCAAAAACAACATTCACAGTAATGGTGTTAGGCAATACCATGTCTATATTCGGCTTGGCAGAATTCAGCATAAAGTCAATATATATGGCATTGCTGGGAGTTATAATAACATCATTGTTTGCAAGTATCGGAAAAGAATATTAACAAGAAAATAATATTATGGATGGATTGATATTTACTTTTTCGCTGCTGATTGTAGTAGCTGGCGGATTCCTCGCCTGGACATACACCAAGCGCGGAAAGAAATGGCTCGAGAACCTGTAGAAAAGCAAATTGTTGCCTGTAAATTTTGTGTTCTCACGGGAATAGCGTAACTTTGCACCCGGTTGGCAAACTGCCAGCTAAGGGGTGCTGCCGCAATTGCGGATGCTGAGATTAAACCCAACATAGCCTGATCCGGGTAATGCCGGCGTAG
>DAIOXG010000351.1:0-3322 GCA_036758085.1 Prevotella sp.
ACACGAAAATAGGAGATAAACACCTATAATTAGTGTTTACCTCCTACTCGATTTAATAAAAATCTTTTTAACATACATTTTTATGATTATGAAATTACAAGCACTCTGTGCTACATTCCTCTTAAGTCAGGCAATGTTGGCACAAACCTCGTCACCCAAGCCGGTCGTGATTAAGACCCCGTGTGACTACCAGATTCTCGACGCATCTGGTAATGGCAAATGGGCATGCGGAGCATACGTCGATGCGTCGTATAACACGTATGGATTCTTGTGGAATCTTGAAACCAATGACATAGAACTGCTCGACCCGAGTATAACGTCGGCAGCTTACAGCGTTTCCGACGACGGCGTTGTAGTAGGTGAATACACCGATGAAAGCTACGAAAGCAATGGTGCCGGTGTGTCTCTTGCCGGATATTGGGCAAACCATAAGTGGAACAGAATGGAGTTGCCTTCGGGAACTATCACTTTCGGACGTGCCGCATCTATCTCTCCTAATGGCAAATATGCTACGGGAGCGATTGTAAAGGATGGTAAATATTATGGCTATATCTGGGAAAACGGAAAAATAAAGAAACAGCTAACGCTGACGTCAAGTGCCTGCTTCCCGTATGCAATATCGCCAGACGGCGAGTTGGCAGGAGGCTGGATGTATAGTACAAAAAGCAACCGCAGGGCATGTATATGGGAAGCAAACGGTGATGTAACATGGTTGACCGACCAGGTGAGTCCGTGGAGCTCTGTCAAGACTTTCTCCCACGATGGTAGTAAAGCTTTGTATTACGGCGGACCGGAAGAAATCAACGGTTCTGTGGCCGTAAGAGCAATTTATGACGTAGCAACAAAGACCAAGACCCCGATATACGATTTGAGTTCAGAGGGTCAGTTCTTGCTGTATGACATAAGCGATAACGGAACAGTTGTAGGTTCAAATGCCGATAGAGGTTATATGTGGAAAGACGGAAAGGCACTATGGGCAGACCAGTATCTTACGGAAAAAGGTGTAGACTTGGCTGCAGAGCATGTAGTAACAATGCCAGGCACAGACTATCCGTGTATTTACAGAGCGTCATCCATTTCAGCAGACGAAAATGTTATGGGCTTCCTCTATTACAACGATGATGTAGACGAGAGTGGCAACCTTGCAGCCGGAATGCAGTCGATGATTGTCAAGTTCAACGAGCAGACAACAGGACTTAGTCCTCTCAATCTAAAAGCCACTCAAGTATCAGGAATGAAATCCGTTTTGCTCTCTTGGGTAGACAATGTAGCAGCACAGGGCGTTTCCGGATACAATGTTTATCGCGACGACAAGAAGATAAATACGGCATTGGTAACAGACAAGTCGTATGTTGATGCCGCTCCAGCAGACGGTGAGCACAGATACACCGTTACTGCAGTATATGGAGAAACAGAGTCTGCAAATAGCGACGCAGCAGTATTGGCTGTAGCCGACTGGAAAGTTTCTGCTCCTACGGCACTTTTCACTCAGCAGCGTGGCTATAACAATGCTTATCTGAATTGGGCTGCTCCGACAACGAACTATTCTTCGTTGACATACTTCAATCCGGACAATTCACAGATGGAGGGCTTCGGACTAAGTTCTGCAGGCAGTGGCTTCGAAACTGCCGTAAAGTTTGACGGCGTTACGACCTCGGCATATAAAGGACAGAAAATACGTTCAGTTGGTTTCTATCCATTATCAGAACAGGGCTCATGGAAGATAAACCTGTATACACGTAATGCTGACGGTAAATTGCAGCTGCTGTATTCTCAGCCAGTTTCACAGCAGCTTGTATATGGCGAACGCAACGACGTGAAACTGTCAGAACCACAGAATGTACCGAATGGAGAACTGCTCGTCGGCGTGGAGGTGAATGTTACTACAGCTGCCCAGAACATTGTAGGCGAGAGTTACGGTCAGGCAACGGAACGCACTACCGACTTGCTCCGTAAAACAGGAGAAGACGATTTCTATTCAATAGGCGAATATTTCAGACGCAACAGTTACCTGTATCCTGTTACATGGGCTATTGATGCTACGGTTGCTCCAGATGGAGTAGATCAGACACAGGACGACATCGACCACTACGAAGTGTATAGCGACGGAGCAAGCGTCGGAACGACAAAGGATCTTTCTTTCATCGTGCCAGCAAATGCAAAGGGTGAACATTCTTTCGGTGTCAAGGCGGTATATGCCAACGGCAAGGAGTCGGATGTTAAGTCTGCAACTCTTGATATCAATCCAAATGAAGAGATGCTCAAGGCAGTAGACGACGTTGTAGTATCGCAGAACGGCAAGACCGCAGTAAAGGCAAAATGGGATACACCTGTAGACAATGACGCACAGAAGTTACAGTATTCATCCGATGTTCCTTCGAATACGGCAGTAAAGGGTTCAGAATCAAACAACTATGGTTTGATGGCAGGTGCCCTCTATTCGTCAAAGGCTCTGAAGAAACACGACGGATATGTAATTACTTCGGCTCGTTTCTATCCTTTAGCAGATGCTGTGTTTACGGTATACCTTTACAAGGATGACAATCTCGTTGAGGAGGTGGAAGTGAACGACTATAAACTCAAGACCTGGAACACTGTTAAATTCAGCAAACCTGTTACTGTTGATTCAAAGGCTTCTTACAAACTTGTGGTAGACTGTTATGATGTAACACCAAATGCTGCACCACTTGCTATAGATAATGCACCTTTCGCCGACGGATACTCAAATCTCTATTCGCTTGATAATGAATCATGGGGCACGCTGTATTCTTCACAGAACAGTATTACCGGAAACTGGCTTATCGGATTGAATATCGAAAATCCTGTGGCAATGGAACTTCCTGTTGCCGGATATGACGTGAACATCGACGGAGAGAAGAAAAACGCAGGAATGCTAACCGAGAGTTCTTATGATTACGATTTCGTGACAGAAGACAGTAAGGAGCATCAGATTAGCGTTGACGTATATTATACTGTAAAGGCTCAAAGCGTAAAGGGTGGTGTTACTCGTTTCTATATCGGTTCGGCAGGAATCAACGGAAACACTATTGAGCGCATCGAGGTGCGTCAGGGCGACAACGAACTTACGGTTACCGGCAATAATGTATCTTCTGTTGAACTTGTTTCTGCATCGGGTGCTGTTGTTGCATCAAGCCATAACAATACAGTATCGCTTAATGGTGTTGCTACCGGTGTGTATGTTGTAAGGACAACAGTGGGCGGTAATGTCATTACAAAGAAGATTCAGATTGTGAAATAACATTCTGATACCTTAATTCCGCAACACAAAATCTTGAAAGAAATCCAAGTGCTTGAGTAACAA
>DAIOXG010000352.1:0-3317 GCA_036758085.1 Prevotella sp.
ACCGCAGCCCAGCTGTGCCAGACCTTCAGCAGCCAAAAGTGATGAAATAATCATAATTCTTAATTTTTAATTTGTTATTAATTTTTATTTTATTCTTTATTCCTATAATTAACACATTATTCTTCCTCCTTGTGTGCCAAACCAATAAATACGGCACTCAACAGAGTAAACACATATGCCTGAATAAATGCCACGAGAACCTCAAGGGCATTCATGAACAGCATCATGATGCAACTAACGAAATTCAGTCCGATACCAAATCCTACGCCCATAGACCATCCCAAGAAGATTACGCAAGTGAAGCTCAATATAATGGCATGTCCAGCCATCATATTGGCGAAAAGACGAACCATAAGAGCGAACGGCTTTGTGAAGACTCCGAAGAACTCTATCACTGGCATCAACGGGACAGGATATGCTTTAAGGAAAACAGGCACATTTGGCCAAAATATATCTTTCCAATATTCCTTATTTCCAAAAAGATTTATTGCTACCATCGAACAGAATGCCAAGAAGAAAGTAATGTTTATGTTACCAGTAACATTTGCACCTCCCGGGAAAATTGGGAGCAAACCCAAAAGATTTGTCGTGAAAATAAAGAAAAATACAGTAAGAAGATACGGGGCATAAGGCTTAAAATGCTTTTCGCCGATTGATGCCTTTACGACATCATCATATATCATCATTACAAACATTTCCATCAAACCAACAAAACCACCAGGCGCGTTACTTTTCTCGTCGCGCTTCTTATACCAATGGGCACAAGACAAGAAAACAGCAATTAACACAAAGACGACGATCCAAATCTGAGCTACAGTTTTAGTAAAGCTCAAATCAAGAGGTCGTACCGAAGTATTATCTGGCATTTTCTCATATATCTTACCATGATGTTCAGCATCAAAATAGAATGGCTTTGGAAGGTTTTCAGCACTTCCAAAATACCACTCACCAGTATTAGAGCTACGAACTATTACAGGAAGATGAATACTAAGACTCTTTCCTCCGAATGTTGCAATATGCCAATCATACGAATCTGACAAATGCTCTAGTACGATTTCCGGTATATCGAGTTTACCATCATCCGCCTTACTACTATTTGCTGTAGCAACAAGTGGAATCAGAGCAAGCACCACAAGGATAAATAATGACCTTAATTGTTTCATAATCAAAGTTTATTTTTCTTTTGTATAATCACACTTAGAGTGAGAATTCGAAACATGCGAGAAGAACACTGAATGGTGTATAAGAAATACAAAATAAAACACCATGAACACAATGCAAAACCTTAACATCTGTTCTCTGCCAACTATAATATAGCAGATAAACAATGTAAACAATGCTATCAACATGCGGAAACCAGACACAGCAGTGTAAAATGTCGTTAAACCTTCCGGATTATTGCTTGCAACCTTTTTCCATACCAATCCATCTGCAATCTCAACGACAAGAGAAAAGACTGCACTCACGAGGAGCGGTGCTCCAAGTTCAAGTCCCGGTATGAGAGATGAGGTACAAACAGTCGCACACGAAAGTACAACCAGCAAAGCAAAGCTCTGTAATATATACCTTTTACAACATCCAGCTATATTCTCTATTTCCAACATGTTAAGCGAAAGCATTAAAGTTCAACACAAATGTTCACGACATTCTTCTGCACCTCGACAAACCCCATTGAGACATTCATCTCATGCAATCCCTCAGAGTCGTGAAATTTAATTCGTCCCTTATCCAAAGTCGAAATAATCGGCGCATGGTTTGGAAGAATCTCAAACTCGCCATTAGTCCCAGGGACAACAACGCTATCCACCTTACCAGCAAATTCAATTTTCTCCGGAGAGACGACTTTTAAATCTAAACTCATCATATCTCAACAATTTTAGCCATTACCTTTTGCAGCTTCAAGCAACTTCTTACCTTTCTCTATAGCGTCCTCTATTGTACCTACATTAAGGAAAGCCTGCTCTGGCAGATCATCGACCTTACCGTCAAGAATCATATTAAAGCCCTTTATAGTTTCCTCTATCGGCACCATAACACCAGGAATACCCGTAAATTGCTCAGCTACAGTAAACGGCTGAGACAGGAAACGCTGAACACGACGTGCTCTGTTTACAGTAAGCTTATCTTCATCAGAAAGCTCATCCATACCGAGAATAGCAATAATATCCTGAAGTTCTGTATACCGCTGCAAGATTTCTTTCACGCGCTGCGCACATTCATAATGCTCCTTACCAACAATCAGCGGATCAAGGATACGGCTGGTTGAACCTAATGGGTCAACAGCAGGATAAATACCAAGCTCTGCGATTTTACGGCTCAATTCTGTCGTAGCATCAAGATGTGTAAACGTAGTTGCCGGAGCCGGGTCTGTCAAGTCGTCGGCAGGCACATAAACTGCCTGTACAGAAGTGATAGATCCCTTCTTTGTAGAAGTAATTCGCTCCTGCATAGCACCCATCTCGCTTGCCAAAGTTGGCTGATATCCTACAGCTGAAGGCATACGTCCAAGAAGGGCAGAAACCTCTGATCCAGCCTGTGTAAAGCGGAAAATATTGTCGATAAAGAACATTATATCCGCAGCTTCGCCATTTTTCCCTCCATGGTCACGGAATTCCTCGGCAACGGTAAGTCCTGAAAGCGCAACAGAAGCACGTGCGCCAGGTGGCTCATTCATCTGTCCATAGACAAGTGTAGCCTGACTCTTTTGTAGCTCTTCCTTATCTACGAGGCTAAGATCCCATTTACCTTCTTCCATTGCCTTTTTAAACTTTTCGCCATAGCGGATAACGCCAGACTCGAGCATATCACGAATAAGGTCATTACCTTCACGTGTACGCTCACCCACTCCAGCAAATACGGAGTATCCGTTATGTCCCTTGGCGATATTATTGATAAGTTCCATGATAAGCACAGTCTTACCAACTCCGGCACCACCGAAGAGTCCAATTTTACCACCTTTCATATAAGGCTCAAGCAAATCGATTACCTTTATACCAGTGGCAAGCATTTCCTTATGCGTAGAAAGCTCATCAAACTTTGGAGCTTCTCTATGAATAGGATATGCTCCTTTCATATCAAGAGTCTCCATACCATCAATAGGCTGTCCGATAACATTCATCATACGGCCTTTAATCTGCTCACCGGCCGGCATAAGGATTGGGGCACCTGTCGATACCACCTCAAGTCCACGCTGCAAGCCATCAGTGTTGTCCATTGCCACGGTGCGTACAGTATCCTCTCCGATATGCTGCTGAACCTCTATAACAAGTTCTTTGCCATCAGGGCGTTTTACTTTCAGCGCGTCATGTATTTTCGGC
>DAIOXG010000353.1:0-3305 GCA_036758085.1 Prevotella sp.
ACAAAGCGAAAATATTAGATTTCTGTAAAGAAACAGCAGTGGAGACTGATAATATAATGTAGCATACTATAATAAAGCTAAAATTCAAACTAATGAAAAAGTCAACAAATTGTCTATGGATTCTTATGCTGTTATTAATACTGTCAGCAAAGATGAGGGCAGCAGATGTATATCTGCTTACGCCAGAAACGGTTAACGGCACTGTGGGGAAAAACGAAGTGCCAAGTAATCATCAGCTGCTTCCGAACACCGCCTATGGAAGTAATGTATATTCACTGAAAATCACGTCCATGCCGGAAACGGGATTTTCGTTCCGTATTGGCGTGTCGGGATGGGGAAGCCAAATGCAGCCATATACCAACAACGCCCCTCTTGCTATAAATGAAGAGGGAACACAGAATGCAGTGTCCTATTATATCTCAAGCGAATGCTATGGTAGCGACAAAGCATGGAAAGTAAGTTATACGAGTGGGGAATATGAATACTTTACGGTAAATGTAGATATAACGGAAGGAGAAACAACACGGCGTGTATGGATAGAAGGAAAGAAAAAAGGCTCAGAAGGAGGGGGTGGCGATGCCGTAGATCCTTCGGAGATAAATGTAGCACCGGGATATTATCTCGTAGGCAATTTCTTTTCGCCATATAATATAGGAGGAGAATACAATCCCGGTGGAGACGGCTCCACGATAAGCTATACAAGGCATTTGTATTTCAAGTTTGAACAGCAGAAAGACGGAAGTTATATCTACAATATTCCAGCATGTCTCACGGCTCATGCACAGATACTCGCAGTAAGGGAAGACGGCACGAAAAGAGTCTACGGACCGGGAGCCGTATATGGTCTGCACGGAGCGAAAGACGAGGCAGGAGCATGGCCGCTCACCAACGGTGCAGTAGGAACAATAGGTGAGACACCGACAACAGGATGCGTGAAACTTCTCGAGTCAGCAACAATAGCAGAGGGGAAGAACTATTGGAATCTCGTTACGCGTAACGATGGAGTAACCGACGATGACGGTATGTACACCTTCGTTTTCACTCTTGACGAAAACGGAACTCCTTCCGGCTGGCAGATAAAGCATGATGCAAGGACCCGGGTGGCTTATCTTCTCAGTGATATGGACGGGGCAACGGCACATCCTCTATACAATACCCGAGAGAACAATACTGGCGGATATAGCGACAATACAGAGGCGTCGCTTTATTTCGATGGAACGAACAGCTATTGGGGAATCGGATATGTAGTGAATGATGTGAACTCATACGAGCAACGCACCCAGGCAATAAAGGCAACGCCAAACCTGCATGCCACGCAGAGTTTAAGCAATAATTCGGGAACCCACGAAAAGCTCTTCTTCCTTGGTAACGGCGGATGCGACTATAATTCTAGCAGCCAGTATCGCGACAAGGTATGGGCAAACCAAAAGCCTTTCACATTAAATCTTCACGGAATAAAGAGAATACAGTATAATCCGAACCGCGGCGACAACGAACTGGTAAAGCAAGACGGCAGCTACGGAACGTCGGGCAGTATCTATGTAAGCGGCAATGATGCAGACTTCCTCATAAACACCATGTCTATGATTGGCGATGCCGTGGACGGAACAATAGAGGAGAATTCAAAGAACTGGATATATACTTCAACGTCAGGCGATATGAGCTATGATGCCAATGAACGTTGTTTTTCGCTGACATTATCCACTGTCGTTGAAAAATACAGCACATCATATTTCAGATTCATAGCCAATCACGATGCAAAGCAGAATTGGGCAGAGACAGACAATAACCTTTTCAATAATACAGGATTTGCAAGGGCTGTTTATGATGCCGACGAGGATGAGCACCATTCATGTATGGCAGGAGATGCAAACGATGTGCAATTCCGCAAAACTGCAAGAGAGGAAGAGGCGGCAGCCGAAAATGAAAGCCTGTATAAAAAGGATATTCTCTGGAACCGTCCGGAGGGAATATGGACGGTACGCTTCTATCCGGAACTCGACAAAAACGGTAATGACATCTCACGCTATACTATATCAGGAACAAAGACAGTAAAACTGCCGTTCACTTATCGTGTTGGAAAATTCCTTAGAACATACAGCAACAATGTAGCAATGGCACCAGTAGACGACAACGTGAAAGTATATGAGGCTTATAAATACGAAAAGCCGGAGAACGTGGAAAACCGCTACTCACAAGGTAAGATATACCTTCGCCAGTTAAAGTATGTTCCGGCAAACACAGGGGTTGTCTTGATAGGGGAAGTACCGGAAAACGGAACGTTCACAGATGGTGAAAAGTTGGATTTCTCTTTGAAGGAAGGGCCGTCGGATGTCTTGCTGGAGAAAGATGATTATAAAGCAGTATGGACAAAGGCTGACAGCTATGCAAATGACGAATGGAACATTTATCTCGTGCCTACGGTAAAGGCGGTGCCAAATCTTGGCAATGCTGCTGAAGATGCAAACGGCAACATAACTCATCGCTTCTTCGGACTCGGTAATTTCCATTCCACCAACTATTACAAGCAGATGCAGACCGGCGACGACTATATCGGCTTCTTCCGCTTTACGGAGGATGGCAAAAGTGGTGCAAACAAGGCATATCTGAGTATTCCGGCAAATGCCACTGCAGATGATGGAGTAGGGGCGAAGTTCGGTTATATCGACTACAACGGACAGTTTGTCGGTGATGAAACAGATACCGACAATCAGTCGCTTGCAAAAATGGCAGTTCTCTTCGACGATGAAGAAAGCGAAGGCGGTGTCACGGATATAGAAGGTGTAGACGAGACTATAGCCGACGGATTTTACTATTCGGTTATGGGAATTAAAACAGACCGCCCGGTAAAGGGCGTGTATGTCCACAATGGAAAGAAAATAGTTATAAAATAGTGTCGAAAAATTGTAATAAATTTAAAGTTTATGAAGAGTTATATTAAGCCGGAGATAATAGTCTATAGCGTAGATATTGAATCATTGCTTGCTGCGGAGAGTGGAGGGCAAGGCTCTGAATGGGATGCAAAGAACAACAATGGGGCTTTGTGGCTTGAAGAAGATGACAATTCATCGACTTGTTGCAACAGTCTTTGGGATGATGACGAAGATATGGAAAGGTAGTTCTATAGAAATAGGTAAATAGTTGTTGGAGGATAAGTTTTGTTAGGTCGAAAGGCAGTTTACGATTTTTTTGCTTTTATTACAGCAGATTACATTTGTAGATTGCCTTTTTTCCTTTATGCTCCATTCTCATAGATAGAATTTGTTGAAAAAATTATATTAAATAAAAGAAAAGTTTGCAAGTTT
>DAIOXG010000354.1:0-3288 GCA_036758085.1 Prevotella sp.
TTTATTGTACTACCGTCGTTAGTAGAATCTGAATTTGCATCTTTCACAGGCAGCTCAGAAAAAAACGTATATAGGTAGTCAATATCCGCTTCTTCTGTTAGCGTTTTTTCCTTGGTGTCTGCCTCTGAGTTAGAATAGTACGTTTCAATTTTCACAACATCTGATGCAGAAAAAGGAAAAACAATATATTCTTTCTTTCCACAACCAGAAATTCCAAATATAATTGCCATTGCGAGAAAAAATGTAAAGACTTTCTTCATACTTAACTTCCTTTTTTAATTTAATACAAACTGTGTACTTGAACCGACTAAACCACCGTCTAATGTGACGTGACTGTAACCAGACCATCCGTAATGGACAATTAGTTTAGTAACAAGCCCGCTTGTTGATGTTCCATAAGCGGTAACTGCATGAAATACTTTTCCACGACTTTGAACTTGCCCAGGAGAATCAGGAAAATATCCGAATACAATTACTGGACGGTTTCGACCAACTTCTGCAAAAATATCGAAATTTGTTACATAGTATGTTGAAGTTGCCGCAACTCCATACTCATTGCAATAGTCGATTAAGACATCTCGAATAGTTAATCCCCAAGAGGAATTCGATTTTCCATAAGAGAGTAACTTGTCTTGCAAAGTGTTTCCAGTAGTTTTTAAATTACCATTAGAATCAAGGAATGAACTGTCAATGACATTTCCCTTAACTTTATGCCAGTAATTCAAAATCAAACACGCTGCTGTATATCCACAGGTGTTATTCTCGTTTGCAGGATAAATTGCATTTTTGATATATTTGTAGTTTGGAATATACTTATTTGTTGCACGTGCTGAAAAATGAGATTGCAGTCTATTAACACTTGCCCTCGAATTTAGATTCGTTTGCATAAGGGCTAATACTTCTGTATCTTTCTGTGTACGAGAGTTTTGTAATGCCGTATCAAATGCAGATTGTAAAGAACGGCATTCAGCAAAAGACATATCGTATTCGTTATGAATTACTGTGTGAACAAATTTATCACCCGACAGTTGATAATAGTTAAGGGGTCCAAAGTAGTATAAGTTTTCTGAAAGTCCCAAATATGGAGAAGGCGAATCTAATGCTTCTTCCAAATACTTGCCTGATTGTGGGTCGAAAATCATATATCCTGTATCACCCACTTCGACAAGTTCAAAATGATTATCACTTAGATCCGACAGAATCTTTGTTGTCAGAGTAACATTTTGACCTGTTTCTGCAGCAATCTTAGCGTTATGAATGATTTGATGCTGATTCGCACTGACCAACCAATTATCTGCATTAGTCTCAGTTTCCATAGCAAAAGCGGTGGCACTTGTCGAAAGCAATAATAAAGAAGCAAGCAAAACACTTAATATCTTTTTCATTATAAGTCTCCTTTCACTTAATTATCTGAAAACATCCTGCTTTGTCTTTCCTAAATATGCGCATAGCAATATTTCATGTATAAACTATGCTCCTATCCTGCTGATTTTAAGTCGCAGCCTCCATAGTGGGCAGGAGAAATAAGCAGCCCCGCGCATAATCCTATGCAGAGTAGTAACCTGTGTCATCGCTTATTTCACCTCCTGTCGTGTCCTTTTACTCATATAACGGTCAAGATCAAAAAAAGGGACAAACTTTTTTGAAATTATTTTTGATTATTTTTGATTCATACCTTGTTAATGGGTTGCCACTTTCCTGCGCAACATTCTTGTGGTATAATTTGAAACAAGCAGACGCTGTAACGAATACCCATAATGTGCAAGAATAAATTTACTTGCTCACTTAGAATGGATGGCTGCAGGGCTATCCATGAGGAAACTTATATGATGATACTCCTATTTAGTGTTTTGAATGATGAACAACGTGCGCTGGTAGAGCGGATATTCCATGAGCATCATATCCACTTCCAGCGCATTTCGTTTAATATTGTGAAGTCAGAGGAAGCCGCAGAGGATGTCGTGTCCACTGCATTTATAAAAATCATGGACAACATCGAAAAAATTTCTGATTTACCCTGTCCCCAAATGACCGCTTTCTGCGTTACCATAGTGAAAAATGCTTCTATTGACGTACTACGTCAATTACAACAGAGTGTTCACATTGATTACTGGGACAATATTTCGGACGAGGACACGGACGATATTGAAGATGAATGTATTCACAATGCAGATGTACATAGGCTGACTGAGGTAATAGATCAGCTTAATCCCGATGATCGGCATTTTATCTATCTTCGCTATACGCTGGAAATGGGATATAGAGAGATTGGTGAATTGCTGAACATTTCGGAGGATGCCGCAAAAAAACGTGGGCAGCGGCTCGTCAAGAAGCTCCAAAAACTGTATGAGGAAAGGTGACGATATGGATATGAATTGGCAAACCATGCTGCATGAAGCAGCAAATGCCAGCTTTGAAAAGGATATAGAAGTTCGCTCTGCCGCCGATAATGACGCCTACTCCTGTGTAGATTTACCGAAAGCAAAGATCCGAGAATTAAGCGAAAAGATTCTGCACTTGCCGCATCAGGGAATTGTTCTATTATTTAGTAGATACTGCTTCCGGCTATCTCCCCAAGAAACTGAAAAGTTTTTCCAAATGAAAAATGCAAAGGGTCGCTTCCGCTTTTACCGTGAACTACTTTCTACAAGCATGGGGCTTAGCTCGGAGCAAGTGATTTCGGATGCTTCTCTCAATCGCGCCTGTAAAATTGCTATGAAAGACTATTTACGCACGGAGCTAAAAGAGGATGCTGCTGTAAGTAGTACCGGAAAGAGCCGAACGCATATTGTGTTCAGACGGTTCGGCAAAGCTGTTGCAGTCGCAGCAATTACCATAACCCTGTTGTTCTCAACGGCTATGGTAACTAATGCAAAGATCAGGGAAAAAGTGATTGCGTGGATAGTCGAGACATTTGAAAAATACAGTATCTTTGAACTGCAAAGCGACGGGGAAAACACAAAGCCCGATTTGCAGAGCTATAAGCCTACCTATCTTCCCGACGGGGCGGAATTGAAGAATACGGTTGAACAGCCGGAAATGCTTGCCTATGAATATGCCATCAACGAATCGAGTTATTTTAATATTCTTCTTAGTAAATCAGATACAAGGATTTACGCCGACGCAGAAAATACAGAAATTGAATCGTTTGACAAGGATGGTGTGATTGGCTACTACTTCAAGAAAGATGATTTGAATTATATTTGCTATGAGCGGGATGGCGATTTCTTTTCTATATATGACTCTATTGATATGGACGAACTGATAAAAATTGCCGCTGGTATAACA
>DAIOXG010000355.1:0-3271 GCA_036758085.1 Prevotella sp.
CTCCAAACTCACTCAAAATACAAAGATAAACGCTATCTTTGTGCACGTCAAGACCGCATACTGCTTTCATAGGCTTGCATATTTGGGGTTAAAATTTTTCCCAAAGATAAATATAATTTGTGACTTAGAGCACGTTGATGCAAGATTTCCAGTATGTCGGTCTTGACATTTTAACGCATGCAGCGAGCATTCGGAGATATTCATTTTTAGTTTTTTATCCCAACTGGCTTATAATTCGGGAAATTTATCTAAATTTGCCGACATGCAAGTAGCCTTGCTTTTACACATATAATAATCAATCTGAATGGAACAGACATCAACAACAAATAAAATAGTAAAAAACAGCGACTGGCAACTTGCCTGGCAAATCGTGAACGAAACAGACACAAGTCTGTTCTTGACCGGTAAGGCGGGAACTGGAAAGACAACATTCCTGCGCTGTCTGAAAGAAACGACAGACAAACGCATGGTGGTTCTCGCACCAACGGGAATTGCAGCCATCAACGCACGCGGAGTAACGATACACTCTTTCTTCCAACTGCCGTTTTCACCTTTCATCCCCGGAGTAACAAGCACGGAATCCCACTACCGCTTCAGCAAGGAGAAGCTGAAGATTATACGCGGTGCCGACTTGATCGTTATTGACGAGATAAGTATGGTGCGTGCCGACTTGCTCGATGCGGTAGACAACGCTCTGAAACGTTTCCGGCGAAACAGTCTGCCGTTCGGAGGGGTGCAACTGCTAATGATCGGAGACCTGCAACAGTTGGCTCCTGTGGTAAAGGACGACGAATGGCAGATGATGAGCCAATACTACAGATCGCCGTACTTCTTCGACAGTATTGCTCTCGGACAGATAAACTATGCCACCGTTGAACTAAAGAAGGTGTTCAGACAAGACGACAACAAGTTTATTGACATCCTCAACAAGATACGTGAGGGAAAAGCCGACAGTAATACTCTTGCGGAACTCAACAAGAGATATATACCCAATTTCTCTCCTAAGCCAGAAGAGGGCTACATAAGACTCACCACACACAACGCCTTTGCACAACGCACAAACGACCAAGAACTTGCGTCGCTGCCTGGCAGGACTTTTTCGTATCGCGCAGAGATTGCGGGAAACTACCCGGAATACTCCTACCCTACAGACGAGAATCTTGAAATAAAACTCGGTGCACAGGTGATGTTCGTAAAAAACGACACTTCCGGCAATAAACAATACTATAACGGTATGATTGGCGTGGTTTGTGCCATTTCCGCAAACGGATTTTGTGTAAGGTCGAAAGACGACGGACAACACATAGAGGTGGGACGGGAAACATGGCAGAACTGTCGCTATACTATCGACGACAAGACGAATGAGATAAAGGAGGAAGTGGAAGGAACTTTCTCGCAATATCCCGTAAAGCTTGCATGGGCTATAACAATACACAAAAGTCAGGGACTGACCTTCAGTCATGCCATCATCGATGCCCATGCCTCGTTCGCCCACGGACAGACTTATGTTGCCCTGAGCCGATGTAAGTCGCTCGACGGACTCGTACTGAGTGCGCCACTCACTCCACAGACTATAATATCAGACAACCGCGTGGAGAGCTTCAACAAGCAGGTGGAAGCTAACGAACCGAAAGAAAGCGACATTACGGCAATGAGACGCAGATATATGATAAACCTGCTCAACGAACTTTTCAACTTCATACCTGCCGAAAGGGCTCTGAACAATATGAACAGGGTTGTAAGCGAACACTTGTACAACACATATCCAAAGACGCTCTCGGAATTCAGAGTAGTGCTGAAGGCTTTCCACGAACGGGCTACGCTGATAGCAGATCGCTTCCGGCAGCAATATGAAAAACTCGTTGCCGAATGTCAGGACTGCAAGGTAAGCGACGAACTGCAGCAAAGGATATCTAAAGGTGCCTGTTATTTTCTGAAAGAAGCAGCACTTGCAAACGATGTCTTCCTGAGAAGCAACTTACAGACCGGAAACAAACAGATTAAGAAACAGCTGGATAATGCCACAGAGGGACTGCATGAGGTGATGGTTCTGAAAATCCAGATGCTCCGCTTTGCTGCCGACCACCCATTTACTGTTGAAGGTTATCTAAGGGCCAAGGCTTCTGTTCTTCTCGGCAAGGAGGCGGATGGCAGCAGTCAGAGAAGCAAAAAGAAGGCAACGGCAAAGACTGTTATACCTGACGGCAACCTGCACCCTACCCTACTTAACGAGCTCGTAGCATGGCGAACGGAAAAGATGCGCGAAGAAGGACTACCGGCATACTGCATTCTGGCACAGAAACCGCTCTCTGGAATTTCAAACACTCTGCCAGCTGACTTAGACGCTCTTGTCCAGATTCCGGGAATAGGTAAAGGGAAAGCAGACAAATATGGTGTAGAGATTCTTGCTATCGTGAAAAGATACGTGAAGGAGCATTCTTAAATGATTGAACAAATGGGTTTAATGCTGATGCGATAAAGAAGCGATAGAGAATGAAATTTACATAAAACAGAAAACGGGATGTGAGAAAAACCACATCCCGTTTTATTGTTTTTATAAAGCTTATATCTTATCAATAAGCTCCTTTAGAATTGCCATTACTCAGCCTTTTCGAACTTGATGCCGAAGAGGTTGCGAGTGTCAGCCTTTTTAATCTCATAGTCTCCAGCTGCGAGAGTTTCGGTATAAGTGTTTGTTGTAGAAGTCTTCTTCACGGTGTTAATCTTCAGAGAAGCAGTCTCAGAGTCAGCAAAGTAGAATGTAACCTTTCTACTCTCAGAAAGAGAGAATTTGATAGAAGTAGAGCTTTCCATCTTCACGCAAGTAGTATAAGCAACACCGTCGATAGTAGCCTGTCCCTTGCTTGTTGAATAGGTTCCGGTTACAGAAACCAAGCTTGATGAAGGCTTCTTGTCTGTGAATGTGCAAAGCACTGTTCCCTCTGGCGTCTCCGGCTGATCAGGCTCTGTTGTAGAACCGCCACCAGTCTCGCCACCGGCAGGATTCTCTGTGCCAGTCTCTGAAGAGCTGCCGCCCTCGCCGTAAACCTTCACGAGAGTAGTTTTGTAGTTATCGAGAGCCGCACCGAGTTTAGCATCGTAAGCATAAGAAGAAGCGTTGTGTCCGTCTACATCAGCAAAAGTCCAAGTGAAGTCGCCGTGGTTGATACGACCAGCACCATAGAAGCCTGTAACAACAGCAGGAACATCCTCAGCCGGGTCTATATTATAAGTGTACATCAAAGATGAGTTTGTATCGAAGTTGTCATAA
>DAIOXG010000356.1:0-3270 GCA_036758085.1 Prevotella sp.
AGAGGCAATTGCTTTGATTGAGAACACAAACGAGCCTCTATATATTACTGGCAAGGCAGGAACGGGCAAAACCACTTTCCTGAAGTACCTTGTGGAAAATATCAAGAAGCAGTTTATCATTGCCGCACCTACGGGAGTTGCAGCAGTAAACGCTGGAGGAATAACACTTCACAGCTTTCTCAACATTCCATTCGGCGTACTTACGCCACACTCCGTTTCAGATTCCAAATTTTACCCGAAGAAGAAGCAATTGGTCAACGCGATAGATGTTCTTGTCATAGACGAGATAAGTATGGTGAGGGCAGATGTCATAGATTTTGTAGACAAGAAGCTGAGGATATACCGTTCATGCAACAAACCTTTTGGCGGCGTACAGGTAATTATGTTTGGAGACCTTCACCAGCTTCCACCTGTAGTAACATCAGCAGAGAAAGAGGCATTGTCGTACTTTTATCGCGGACCGCATTTCTTCGAGGCTGCGGTATGGCGCGAGCAAGGATTTCATATAATTGAGCTTACACATATCTTCAGACAATCGGATGAAGGCTTCATCAAGATACTGAATGACATCCGCAACTATCAGCTTGCCCCGGAAGATATTGACAAGCTGGAAGAAATCAGAAACAAGGAAGTCAGCAAGAACTATGACAGCAACTATATCCATATCTGCTCTCATAAGAATGACGTAATCAAGATTAATACTGAGCTGTTAGGGCAATATACGCATACCTACGAAGCAGAACTGGATGACGGCTTTTCCGAATCTTCAATGCCATGTGATGACAAGCTCCAGCTGAGGGTCGGAGCAAGGGTTATGACGCTGACAAACGATAAGGAAGGAAGATATTATAACGGTTCGCTCGGTGTTATAACAAACCTTAGCAACGATAAGGTCACGGTTGCATTAGATGAGGGATATGAGGTTGAATTGGACAAATATACCTGGGAACAATGTGAGTATAAGACTGAAAAGGATGAAGAAGGCAAGCCGAAGGTCGTCAAGACGGTCAAAGGTTCGTGCAAACAATTCCCAGTCACATTGGCTTGGGCTATCACTATTCATAAGAGCCAGGGTTTGACGTTTGACAAAATAGTTATCCATTCAAAAGGCATGTTCTGTTCCGGCCAGCTATACGTTGCGTTGAGTCGTTGTAGAACGCTGGAAGGTATCATCTCAGACAACTTCATCAGCCAAAAAATGATATTCCCAGACAACAAATTGAGCGCATTTGAAAGAGCAAGCAAAGAGCGCGGTAACATCTTCGATAGAACCACTTATAGAATGATGTATAATGAAGATAATATCGGTCAATAAAGTCAAAACAGCAAAGCCTACTCCAGTATTAGATTGCTTTGTCGATAAAGGGTATTTGCAAGGCGCGTCTGGGAGTATGCCCGATTGCGATATTGACTACCAAGCAGATAGACGCCAAGACGTAAAGAAATATACCGAGGATCGCTATAATCATGACGGCAAGCAGAGGGTGTTTTCGGCCGGTACGCTCACTACCCTAAAAGCTAAAGCCGTACTGAAGGACGTAGCCCGCACGATGAGAATACCTGTAAGCCTCGTGAACTATATGACAGCTATAATCGACGATGACAAATGCGATTATACAGGTCTGTTCAAGTTGGCGGCAAGCGAAAAGAAAATGGCAAAGTTCATAGCTGATTATCCCCAGTTGTTTGAGGATATAAGGACACTCATGTTTCAGCCACGTTCAAGCTCCGTCCATGCTTCCGCCCTTCTGATTACTCCAGACACCAAAGACGGAGAGGAGATGGAATGTTTCGACTTTACCCCCATCAAGAAGGTGGACGGAATACTTGTCAGCGAATTTGACGGATACCAGCTGGATGAGTGCGGACTCCTTAAAAACGACTGTCTTGCAACTAAGGAATTGTCGAAGCTCCACGATACGTTTAACCTTATTGAGCGTCACTACAACAAATGTATCACCCTGGAGAGTATTGTCACCGGAGATATGAACGACCCGAAGGTATACGATGCGCTTAGTAAAGGCTATACTCAAAACGTGTTCCAGTTCAGCTCCCGCGGAATGACAAAGTTCCTGATGGACTTGCGACCTACATGTATCGACGACCTTATTGCTGCCAATGCACTTTACAGACCAGCAACAATGGGAAACCTGGAAGAATATGCCAACTGCAAGAATGGACTTGTTGCTCCAGTGTATCTATGGGGAACTTACAACTCACTAAAGAACACATTCTGTCTTGTGGTGTACCAGGAGCAAATCGTAAGCATGGCACGTGAGGTCGGAGGATTCAGCCTTGGAGACGGAGTTAAACTGGTGAAGTTCGTATCAAAAAAGAAAACGGACAAGATTAAGGCGATGCAGAGTAAATTCATGGAAGGCGCAGCTAAGAACGGATGTCCGAAAGAAGATGCTGAGAAGATTTGGGGACAAATTGAGGTCGCCGGCTCCTACTGCTTCAATAAGTGCATTTCTGGAAGGGAAAGCATTCGTAGGGCAAACAAGACCAATTCCAGTCTTACCATTGCAGAGATGTATAAGACCATGAATGACGCGGCATGGGCTAAGGCACATGGGCACGCTGCATTGAGGAAAAGGTACTTGAGGCTTGGATACGGAAAGGGTTGGTCGCTTGTTCATGCAGAGGGTCAGGATTTCCTTCTTAAAAACGAGATTAAGGATATTCGGTACATGGGAATCCGTCCAGTATATAGGATAGCTCTCGAAGGGGGATATACTATAGATGTAACTGAAAATCATAAACATCCTACAAATCATGGGCAGAAACGAACCGATGAGCTTATCGTTGGTGTTGATAAAATGTATATAAGCGAAGAAAACGAAAGCGTCGAACTCGCTACGGTCCGGTCTGTTGAATATTTGTGTGACGAGGATGTCTACGATGTAGAAATGGCTGACCCTAACCATACATTCACAACTGTTGGTGGTGTCGTAACATGTAACAGCCACGCGACCGCCTATGCCGCAACCGCCTACGCTGGAGGATGGCTAAAGGCAAACTACCCAGTCGCTTTCTATACCGTCGCTCTCCAATGGGCGGATGATGACGAAATCGTTAGCATTATGGGCGAAATGGAGGCATTCTCAAATGCAAAGGTTGTTGCTCCAGACATTAACGTAAGCGAGGATAAGTTCTATACGGACTACGAAACCAATTCAATCTTCTGGTCGCTCTCCAGAATCAAAATGCTGGGAGTGAAGGCGGTTGACTGGATCATGGCGGAACGTCGCAAGAACGGAAACTTCACCA
>DAIOXG010000357.1:0-3255 GCA_036758085.1 Prevotella sp.
TTACACCGTGGACTTGACATAAATCTTGCAGGCAAGGCGGAGAAAAAAACAATTGCCGTTAAGCCAAGCAAGGTTTACGCCCTGTTGCCATCCAGTTTTCAAGGCGTAAAGCCGAAAGCTGTGGTGAAAGAGGGCGATACGGTCAAGGCAGGCGATGCTTTGTTTGTGAACAAAGACTATCCCGAGGTGAAGTTCGCTTCGCCAGTAAGCGGCAAGGTAGTCCTCGTGGAACGCGGCGACAGACGCAAACTTTTGAGTATCCGCGTGGAGGCAGACGAAAAGCAGGAGTATGCGGATTTTGGAGAGAAAAATGTAGAATCGCTAATGGGCGAGCAAGTGAAGACAGCCCTGCTCGAAGCCGGACTCTTCGGATATATAAACCAGTTGCCTTATGCCGTGTCGACAAATCCGTCGGCAGAGCCTAAGGCAATTTTCGTATCCGCACTTCGCGACATGCCCCTTGCCGGCGACTTCAGTTATGAGCTGCAAGGGCAGGAGCAGGATTTCCAAACCGGACTCACCGCTCTGAGCAAGATTGCCAAGACCTATCTCGGCATAGGGAAAAATCAGAAAATCAGTGTGAAAGATGCCGAGACCGTAGTTTTCGACGGCAAATGTCCGGCAGGCAACGTGGGCGTACAGGTGAACCATATCTCGCCGGTAAACAAAGGCGAAGTGGTGTGGACCGTAGACCCTACGGCGGTACTGTTCTTCGGCAGACTCTTCAATACTGGCAAGGTGGATTTGCGTCGTCTCGTGGCATTCGCCGGATCCGAGGTCAAGGCTCCGCATTACGCCGAGATGCTCGTGGGACAGGACATCGACACGCTCATTGACGGAGCGTATGATGCCACATCCAGCGTGCGCATCATCATGGGCAACCCACTTACAGGCAAACCCGTAGACATGGCGGCAGCCGACACGAAACCATTTACCCGCTTCCTTGGTGCCCACACCAGCGAAGTAACGATAATCCCCGAAGGCGACAAAGCCGACGAGTTTGCCGGATGGATAATGCCCCGACTACAACAGTTCAGCACCTCGCGCAGCTACTTCTCCTGGCTCTTTGGCAAGAAAAGGGAGTATCGCCTTGATGCCCGTGTGAAGGGCGGTGAGCGCCACATGATAATGAGCGGCGAATACGACAAGGTTCTTCCGATGGACATCTATGCAGAGTATCTGATAAAGGCAATCATCACCGGCGACATCGACAAGCAGGAGCAGCTCGGAATATACGAGGTTAGTCCAGAAGACTTCGCCCTTGCCGAGTTTGTAGACTCCTCGAAACTCGAACTGCAACGCATCGTGCGCCAGGGACTCGACACTCTAAGAAAAGAAAACAGCTAACTTATAATTCAACGCGTTATGTCATTATTAAGAAACTATCTTGACAAAATAAAGCCGAACTTCGAACCTGGAGGAAAGCTCCACTCGCTACGCAGCGTTTACGACGGTTTCGAGACGTTTCTCTTCGTGCCGAACACCACGTCGCGCTCGGGAGTGAACATCCACGATGCCATCGACTCGAAGCGAATAATGAGTATGGTGGTAATAGCCTTGCTGCCGGCACTCTTTTTCGGCATGTACAACATTGGCTACCAAAACTATGCAGCGGCAGGAGCGCAGGGCTCGTTCATCAGCATGTTCCTCTATGGACTGCTCGCCGTACTGCCCAAAATCCTCGTGAGCTACATCGTGGGACTGGGCATTGAATTTGCCTGGGCACAATGGAAGGGCGAGGAGATACAAGAGGGCTACCTCGTCAGCGGCATCATCATCCCGATGATTCTCCCTGTGGGCTGTCCGCTGTGGTGCATCGCCGTTGCCGTGGCTTTTGCCGTCGTCTTCGGCAAGGAAATATTCGGCGGCACGGGAATGAACATCTTCAACGTGGCTCTGCTTGCCCGCGCCTTCCTCTTCTTCTCCTATCCGTCGAAGATGAGCGGCGACGCCGTATGGGTGGCAACCGACAGCATCTGCGGACTGGGCAATACTCTGCCCGACGCCTACACCTGTGCCACACCGCTCGGACAAATAGCCCAGGGCAACATCCCTTCGGCATCAGTCCTCGACAGCATCATAGGTCTTATCCCTGGCAGCATCGGCGAGACGAGCGTCGTAGCCATTGCCATCGGAGCCATAATACTGCTCTGGACGGGCATCGCCTCATGGAAAACGATGCTCAGCGTGTTCCTTGGCGGAGGCATCATGGCAGGAGTGTTCCAGCTCACAGGACAGTCGCCCGTGGAATGGTACCAGCACATCGTAATCGGAGGCTTCTGCTTCGGAGCCGTGTTCATGGCAACCGACCCTGTAACGT
The DNA here is from genome assembly GCA_036758085.1 of Prevotella sp. Taxonomy (GTDB): domain Bacteria; phylum Bacteroidota; class Bacteroidia; order Bacteroidales; family Bacteroidaceae; genus Prevotella. The sequence goes on from DAIOXG010000357.1 coordinate 2,321, forward strand.
CGGCACGCACCGAAACCGGAAAATGGATCTACGGCTTCATCATCGGAGCCTTGGCGATAATAATCCGCGTTATGAACCCGGGATTCCCGGAGGGCATGATGCTCGCCATCCTCTTTGGTAACATGATGGCACCGACGATAGACTATTTCGTGGTGGAGAGAAACATAAACAAGCGACTAAAAAGAATGAAGAACAATGGCTAAACTGAATACAAACTCAAATTCATACATTATAGCATACAGTTGCATAATGGTTGTTGTCGTGGCATTCCTGCTCGCTTTCGTAAGTAGCGCGCTAAAGCCACAACAAGAAGTGAACGTGGCGCTCGACAAGAAAAAGCAAATCCTTGCAGCTCTCAACATCCGCGACCTGTCCGACGAGGAGAGTGCACGGAAATACACCGAGGTGGTAAATGCCGACGCCATTATCGACGCCAACGGAAAGGTTGTGGCAAAGGGCGAAAAGGGAGGCGAGAAAACAGGTTTCCTGCTCAACAGCGCCGACTATAAAAAAGGCAAGCTCGCCATTTTCGACTGCACCGTTGACGGCAAGCATAAATATGTGGTGCCCGTCTACGGCATGGGACTCTGGGGGCCTATCTGGGGCTACATCGCCGTGAACGACGACGGCAACACCGTGTTCGGAGCATACTTCAACCACGAGGGCGAGACTGCCGGACTGGGTGCAGAGATTAAGGATTCGCGCCAGTGGCAGAATAGTTTCAAGGGTAAGACGATTTATGGAGCCGACGGCAAACCCGTGTTGAAGGTATTGAAGGCGAGCGAAGTGAAAGACAGCAGCTGTGAGGTGGACGCCGTTACCGGAGCCACACTCACGTCGGATGGCGTGAGCAACATGCTCCAGGAGGGCTTCGCAAAATACAAGAACTATTTAAAGAAGTAAACGCATCATGAAAAGTAATATAAAAGAAGTTT
>DAIOXG010000358.1:0-3225 GCA_036758085.1 Prevotella sp.
CCAGCATTTTTATAATAGGTGAACATCTCCCTCACTTCCTCCGTGGAGAAGCCAAGCATTTGGTTGAACTCCGGCTTTGTGGAGATGTGCCAGCCGATGTTGAAACCACTCGTCACGTCGTCGAGGGTTACCGGACTGACTCCCGTGATGAAGATTCGTTCGAACATGCCCTTGAATTTCTTGAATATATCGCGGTAGAAACCGTCGGCATGGGTGATTGCCCAATATACTTTCTCGCCCTGCTCGTTGAGCACTACATTGGTGAAGTTGTCGTATTCGTCGATTATCAGATAAAGGGGAATACGCAAGTTGCGTGCCTTGTTGTTTAGAATTACAAGTTTTGTTGCAGCATTGTCCGTAGCGTAAAACTCTTTCTTCGTTTCTTCCGGATAGGAGTCTCCATACATATCCATGAATTCATCCAGACAGCATCTGCAGTACTCGTTGAAATTTTCCTCCAACTTCTCTATACCGCCTCCGACATACGAGAAGTCGAGGTGGAGTATCTGGTATTTTCCCTGCAGTGGAGTGGGGTGCTTGCCAATCCAAAGATTGCCGAAGAGACTTTCGAACTTGGACTTCTTTCTACAGTCATAGTAGGCATGGAGCATGCTGAGAAAGATGCTTTTGCCGAAGCGGCGCGGACGGATAAGAATGATGTTGCGGGGTTGTTCCTCCAACTTCGGCAGATACATCGTCTTGTCTACATAATATAGGTTTTGTTCAATGACTGATTCAAAGTCATATATGCCGTAAGGCAAAAGTTTTACTTCCTTCTCCATGATAAAATGACGTATATTGTTGAATTATTCTGTAAAGATAAAAACTTTTGTTGAAAACGCCAAATGTTGACAACATCTTTTGTCTTCCGGGTATAAGGTATAGCTTATTTACTTCTTCACAACCGGTTCGCACGTCAGTTGAACGCCGAGCTTCTTGAAAATCTTCTGGTCTACTTCGCTCAGAATTACCGTGGCGTGCATCTGACAGCCGCGGAGCTTTGGCAGTTGTTCAAGGGCACGGCGACAGTTGTCGTCCTGTTCCGAAAGGACAGATAGGGCAACAAGCACTTCATCAGAATGAAGGCGCGGGTTCTTTCTTCCTAAATATTCCACTTTTGTATGCTGTATCGGTTCAATCATCGATTGCGGAATGAGTTTCACGTTGTGATCGATGCCGGCAAGATGCTTTGTAACGTTGAGCAACAAGGCTGCCGAGCAACCGAGCAGTTCGCTGGAGTTGGCAGATATAATAGTGCCGTCTTCAAGTTCTATAGAAGCCGAAGTGTGTCCCGTTTCCTTCAGTCGCTGTTTAGCAAAAACGGTAACGCGGCGGTAGTCCGTATTAATCTTAGCCTGTTGGAAGAGCAGCTGAATCTTGCTTATCTCACTGTCGTTGCAAGCCCCCTGTGCGAGTTTGTTAGTTGCAGCATAATAGCGGCGGATGATTTCATCCTTGGAAGCCTCACAGCAAACCTCGTCGTTGCTGATGCAGAAGCCCACCATGTTCACTCCCATGTCGGTAGGCGACTTATACGGGTTTGTTCCGTATATGCCCTCGAACAAGGCATTCAAGACGGGAAAAATCTCGATGTCGCGGTTGTAGTTGATAGCCGTCTTGCCGTAAGCTTCAAGATGGAACGGGTCAATCATGTTCACATCGTTCAGGTCGGCAGTTGCCGCTTCGTATGCAATATTCACAGGATGCTTTAGCGGAAGGTTCCAAACGGGGAAAGTCTCGAACTTGGCATATCCAGCCCTTACTCCACGTTTGTTCTCGTTGTATAGCTGGCTCAGACAAACCGCCATCTTGCCGCTGCCCGGTCCCGGAGCGGTAACGATAACCAGCGGGCGTTCCGTCTCCACATAGTCGTTCTTGCCGAATCCCTCGTCGGAGGCAATGAGCTGCACGTTGTGCGGATAGCCCTCGATGAGATAATGACAGTAGGTCTTTATGCCCAACCGCTCCAGCCGCTGCTTGAAGGCGATGGCAGCCGGCTGTCCGTTGTAGTGGGTGATAACCACCGAACCCACCATGAAACCTCTGCCCTGGAACTCCTCCCTCAGGCGGAGCACGTCCTCGTCGTAGGTAATGCCGAGGTCGGCACGCTTCTTGTTCTTCTCGATATCAGTGGCGCTGATAACGATAACAATTTCAATACTGTCGCTTATCTTTTGGAACATGCGCAGTTTGCTGTCGGGCAGAAATCCCGGCAATACCCGGCTTGCGTGGTGGTCGTCGAAAAGCTTTCCGCCAAGCTCCAGATAGAGCTTTCCGTCAAACTGTGATATTCTCTCTTTGATGTGTTCAGACTGGATAGTCTGGTATTTCTCGTTGTCGAAACCTATTTTCATTTCTTTATATTGTGGTGTTAAAATGTTTTGAGGGAATCCCAAAACATTGTGCAAAAATACATTATTTAGTCCTTATCTGCAAGTACAACCATGTATTTTCAGGATTTTACGAATAATTAAATTTGAATTTGTACCTTTGTAGCAAGATTTGGAAAAACAATAATTTATACATTATATGAGCACATCATTCCACCACCGCCTCTCAGATGAGGACGACTACAAGCGTAGCGAACTGATAAGAAAAATAGAACATGCCGTAGAGCAGATGACACTCAAGGAACTTGAGGCTCTGTCGTACGACATGTTTACTAAAGGATATCTTGAGGATTGCTGATACAAATCCTCAAGATAAAAACGAATTATTTCTTCACCGGATAAGTCCAGATGCCGTAAGAGAAGGCATCAGCCCATGGCTGAGGCTTAGCCTCGCCGTTGCGCCACCATTGTCCGATATTTGCAAAAGGAGTAAGTATGAGTTCTACGGCATTACCTTTGTACGTGCCTTTCGCCTTAAAGCAGCCAGCCATCATCTGTGTGAGCTGCATCCACGACATCGCCCTTTGTCCATTTCCTGTTTATCTTGAGATAGCTGCCGGACTTTACTCCCTTTTCCCAAAGTCCCTGGTCGTTAGGCTGCTTGCTTTTTGCTATATCTTGCGGAATAGGCTGTCCGTTTTTCAGTGCAAGTTCAGCAAGCTGAATCTTTTGCTTGCGCGATTTTATGATGAAGTAGATAATCAGTGCGATAATCAGCACAGGAGCGAGACAGAACATGATGAATACAACGGCTATAGGAAGGAATGCTTTTTCCATTATATACCCCAGTTCGGGATAAGAAACCACAAAAATAAGTTGCAAAAAAGTTGGTAGT
>DAIOXG010000359.1:0-3220 GCA_036758085.1 Prevotella sp.
ATCAATATTCGAAAGAACTTATTTATGCAGATTCCTTATGCTTATCAGCGTTATCTACATAGCTGTCATATTAGATTATTCGAAGGCTATCAGTTGTAACAGCTTTCGCCGTGTTCATAGATATCGAGACCCTCTTCCTCAATGCGCTTGTCAACACGTAGACCGGCAAGTTTGTTGATTCCCCAGAAGAGGAGGAAGCCAGTTGCTGCTGCCCAAAGGTCGATACATAGAATACCGAGAACCTGAGCTCCGAAGAAGCCGAAGCCGTGTCCGTAGAAAGCACCTGAGTCAACAGCCAGCAAACCGGTGAGCAATGTACCGAGAATACCGCAAACGCCGTGTACGCTACTTGCGCCGACAGGGTCGTCTATATGGAGTTTTGTGTCGATGAATTCAATGGCAAATACCAGTACGATACCGCAGATAAAACCGATAATCAGTGAGCCGGCAGACGAAACGAGGTCGCATCCGGCAGTAATGCCTACAAGTCCGGCGAGCACACCGTTTAACGTCAGCGAGAACGACGGTTTGCCGTATTTAATCCAAGTAGTAAACATAGTAGCGAGACCACCGGCACCGGCAGCAAGGTTAGTCGTGAGGAACACGTGTGATATAGCCACGCGGTTAACCTCGCCAGAGGCAGCCAGCTGTGAGCCAGGGTTAAATCCGAACCATCCGAACCAGAGAATGAACACACCGAGGGCGGCAGCCATCAGGTTGTGGCCGGGAATAGCGCGGCTCTTTCCCTTCTTGTCGTATTTGCCGTGGCGCGGACCAAGGATTATCGCACCGATGAGAGCAAGAACGCCACCCACAGAGTGTACGATTGCCGAACCGGCGAAGTCGTGGAAAGCAGCACCAAAGGTATTCATCATGAACGAGCCTTCTTCAGCATTGCAGAGCCATCCGCCGCCCCATGTCCAGTGGCCTTCCACAGGATAGATAATCAGTGAGATGAAGAAAGAGTACACACAGTACATCGAGAATTTCGTGCGCTCAGCCATAGCACCGGAAACGATAGTTGCAGATGTGGCGCAGAATACAGTCTCGAAAATCAGGAAGCCCTCAGTAGGCAGTCCGCCAGCATTGGTATAAAACGAGAGGTCGCCGAAGTTCGGCATACCGATAAATCCTGCACCGTCGCTTCCGAACATGAATCCGAATCCGATAAACCAGAAAAGTACAGATCCGACCATGAAGTCGACAAAGTTTTTGAAAAGGATGTTAGCCGTATTCTTACTCCTCGTAAAACCAGCCTCGCAAAGGGCAAATCCCGGCTGCATGAAGAAAACGAGCATTGCTGCAAGCAGCATCCATACCGTATCTACAGAAATGCTAAGGTCTGTAACACTTTTGGAAATATCCGCTACCGATTCGGCGGCTAAAAATAATGTAGTCATAATCTTGAAAATTTAAATTACGTTGTGCGTGTTGTTATTATCCATTGAAAACAGGGTCTTTCCACCCATAAAAAGGCGTTGTTGTCCTGAGAACAATCGTTTACCTTTAATATATATTATTGTCCGAAAACCAGCTTTCAAGAAACAGTCTTCAGACATATTCTTGATTATTTTTCCTGTTCAGCATTATAGAGAGCAATGTCGCCGCGCTCTCCCGTGCGGATTCTGATAGAATCCTCTATCGGAATGATAAAAATTCTGCCGTCTCCGATTTCTCCGGTACGTGCAGCCCCCTGAATAGCGTTAACAGTTTTCTCTACATTCTTGTCGCGCACCACGATGCTCACCAGCACTCGTTCAATGCTACTCGTGTCGTACATCACGCCACGGTAAATCCTTGCCTGGCGCATCTTTCCCTCACCTCTCACGTCGTAGTAAGAGAACCACTCGATGTCGGCAGCAAGCAGTGCCTCCTTAACATCCTCGAATTTAGTCTTACGGATGATTGCTTCAATCTTTTTCATAATTACCTATTTTATTGGTTTATACTCTCTATACTTTCATTTTGCTAATTTTCTGCTGCAAAGGTATTGCAAAATGCTAAATTAACAAACGTGTATTTTACATTTTGGTTTGTTAATTTTGTTCTTGCTTACAATTGTATTGTTGTGAAATGATTGTTGTTTCATATTGAAAGTAATAAACTGAAAAATACTTTCAATTTGATATTTTTATTAAAATCTACTATAAAAACGCTTGTTTAAAGTAACTGGTTTAGACAAATTGTTGTATTTTTGCACCCGTAATCAGACAAATAGAAACTTACAACAATAAAGAAGGTAGAAAGATGCAAGATAATAGGATAAGGTTTACCAAGATGCATGGTGCCGGCAACGATTATATATATGTTAATACATTATTATATAATATAGAAAATCCAGAGGAGAAGTCGATAGTATGGAGCGATCGCCATAAGGGAATAGGTGGCGACGGACTGGTACTTATCTGTAAGCCGACAACCGCTGATGCAGACTATCGCATGCGGATATTCAATGCAGACGGTTCGGAGGCAATGATGTGTGGCAATGCTTCGAGATGTATCGGAAAGTATCTGTATGAAAGAGGACTGACCGACAAGACATCAATTAGACTTGAAACCTTGTCAGGTATAAAAATTCTCAATCTGCATCTCGATGCCGACGGCAAGACCGTAAACAGCGTAACTGTTGATATGCTCGAGCCGGCGCTGAAAAACGAAAAACAGTATGTCGAGACTTGCGACGGAAGACTTTTCGCTTGCGGGCGTGAATTCCTCGGTACGTTCGTGTGTATGGGAAACCCGCATTTTGTAACCTTCGTGAATGATATTGACACAATCGATATAGCCCACTACGGAGGGGTACTTGAGCGAGACGAGAACTTCCCGGAGAGGTGTAACATAGAGTTCGCCCAAATACAGCCAGACGGCAGTATCCGGACGAGAGTGTGGGAGAGAGGTAGTGGAATAACGATGGCATGCGGTACAGGTGCCTGTGCTACGGCTGTTGCTGCCGCCCATACAAGGAGAGCCGGAAGGGAAAGTTTGATAAAAATGGATGGAGGAGACCTTCATATCGAATGGTGCAAAAGCGACAACCACGTCTATATGACCGGTCCGGCAGAAATCGTGTTCGACGGGGAGATTGAGGCGTAGATAAATATACACCATTCACCCATTGTGCGGTGAGACACCTCACCTACTACGATTTCCAATCGTCAAGGTTGAAAAAATCCAGACTCTTGAAAAAAAAGAATAACAACAATAAAGAAATAAGAATATG
>DAIOXG010000360.1:0-3203 GCA_036758085.1 Prevotella sp.
ATGACTTTGTCACAAATAACTTCTGGGCAACAGAGGCATGTGGGAATTTCATTGTCATGGCATATCGATAAAGCAGGAAGAAGAGGAGTTGATGCATGTGCTCAGACTGAACAAGGAGCAGCTGAAACGGTACATACAGTTGGCGAAGAAGGAGTACAGTGAGGATGAGATGCGCCTTATCCTTTCACAGTTTAACGAGAGGACGCAGAAGTATATCATAGACAACGTGACGAAGTATATCAATGCGGAAGCTTCAACAGGGGAGCGTATAGAGCAGACTTTTCCTGACCTTACACCATCGGAGCGTAATATTGCGCAGTTGATATTGAGGGGATGTAAGTTGGGCAGTATCTGTATGATTCTCAACAAGACGGAGTCTAATGTAAACACCCAACGCGCCAATATTCGTCGTAAGCTCGGTCTGCAGCCGACCGACAGCCTGTATGAGGCTCTCAAGGCAAGGATGGATGGCAAGATATAAAATAGGTGATAGTTTTGCCATTTTTATATAAGTTGACGAGTAGACAAGGAGATATGCATTACTTGTTTAAGGTTTGTGAACCAATTTTCAAGGAAAACGAATCTCCTTGTCTTCTTGTCAACTCGTCAACTTATTATCAGTCTGACCAGATTGTCTTTCTTTCAGGTCTTTCCCACAGGTTCTTGACTTCTTCCTCAGTATAGAGTTCCTCTGATGCTACTCCTATGTTTCCATTAGAACCTGCAAGGATAGCTTGTGGTTCACTTTGAAGTATGTTTGTCTCCGGTTTGATATATTCTTTCTTTTTCATTTTTTTGTTCTTGGGGGGGTAATATATTAAATGTGTAGTTTTTTATTTGATGATGACTTTCATTGTCTTGTTGCCTCGCTTCATGATGTTTATTCCTTGCTGCGGAGCGGTAAGTCGTCTGCCGTTCAGGTCGTAGTATTCCACATCGTCAGCATTGAGAGACGAGATAGGGTTGTCGATGCCGGTTGCGGAATCATCTACGCGGATAGAGAGTTTTGCAGCACCATTTGTCGTGCCGTCTAGCCATGAGCGGAACGGACCAACCATTATTGCCTCTGTCTCTGGCGAAGCCGCTTTCAGCTTTGCCACGTCCCATAAGAGACCGTTGCGAATGATGTATCCGTCGGTCACTTTCTTTGCATGGTAGGTGCCTTGGAAATTCAGTTCGTTTACAGCAATCGGCTGTATCGTCATGTTTAATGTGGCGTTATTTGCCGTAAAGGTCATTTCCTCCTGCTCTCCGTTTCGCTTAACCATACATGGTGTTCCGGCAGCCACTTTTCCATTGAGGCGGCTTAATACAAGCTCGTCTGTAGATATGCTTTCTATAGCATACAGGCTATATGGTTCGTTGCCGGTAAGCGTTAAAGAGTAAGGCAATACGAGGGTTCCCCATGTTGGGGTTATGGTGCGGCTGTAGGAGATATTGTTGACAGTGCCTGTTGCCAGGTCGCTTATGAAAGAGGCATCGTTGAGAATTACATCTTTCTGCTTTATATTATTGATGCCTTGTGGCAAAGACTGGAACTTAACACTCTTGATGTTAGTGGTACCAGAAAATACATCAGTGCCTATCTTTTCCAATGTTGCAGGAAATGTAATTTGTGCTTTTAGCTTTCCACAACTGCTAAAAGCATTGTCTCCAATCGATTTAAGATTATCAGACAGAGTCAGATTCCCATAGAAACCACTCCACATATAAAAAGCATATTGACCAATTTCTGTTACAGAGTTAGGAATGACAAGATTACCTGTAAAGCCGCAGTTGCTAAATGCACTGTTTCCTATCTTTGTCAGATTATTAGATAGCGTCAGAATGCCATTGAATCCGACACAATTATTGAAAGCATACGTACCGATTTCTGTTACAGAGTTAGGGATGATGAGGAATCCTGAAAGCTCTTTATTGTTATAGAAAGCTTTTGTACCAATGTATGTAACAGTCCTTGGTATGCGTAGTAGCTCACCTTTAAGGCCCTTACTGGAAAAGGCATTATCGGGAATCTTTGTTATCGGACCGTCGCACTCTATCGTACACTCGCCATTCACTACACTATGCGACACGATTTTTGCACCGAAATCTATGTTATTGGCAAGGGTTACAATCTTTCCGCTCTTGGTACGGTAAGAGAAAAAACCGTGTCCGCATCTTTGGCAGACATCATCCTTTAAAGAGTGGCCGTTCTTGTCGCATGATGCTGTCTGACTGTACTTTTGGTCTTTTATGGCATTGCTGCCACAAACCATACACATTGGTAATGAAAGCAGCATACAGAGAATGATGCTGCGGATGTTCTGGACTTTTCTGATTTTCATAAATATCATATTTTTATTTAATTAGGTTTGGTAATAATATCATATCTTATTCACAATCGGATTGCGAGGTGTCCTGCTACCAGCAGACACTCTGCTTGCTCCTAACATGCACATCAGGAATGAAAGCAAAGTGTAGAGATATACTCTGCGTGGGTGTTTGAATTTGAATGTTTCCATAATAGTTATTTGATTTTATTTTATTCGATGTGGTGCAAATTTAAGGGAATCACGAAACATCTCCAAAGTCTTACAGACGTGAATAGACGTAAAAGATAGAAAAAAGAGGGGTAAAAAGGGGTAAAATGTCTAAAAAAGGAGCTATCTTTGTAGTGATAAATAAATAAAGCTATGAAGATAACACTGAAAGAGCGTATGGCCACATTCCTTGATCAGCGCAGCCACAACTGGCAGCAACGTTTGTGTCTTATCACTTTCCTGATGCTCAGCCTGTCGGTTGTCTTGCCTGGTGTGCCTATGCACATCGTTGGATTTATAGGACGCTGCGACACTCCGCTGCATATAATATCGGCTCTGCTGTGGGTGGCAACGATTGTCGTGCTGGTATTGTATCTGCTGCATCGCATGCCACTGAAGACTGCTATATCCATATTCGGCATATTGGTGCAACTGACAGAAAGTGCCCGTATCGTATATATTACGGTGGAGCGTCCTGTGGGGTATGAAGATGCGGTATTGTTCAACCAGATAATTTCACTCGCCCTTATAATCTATCTCGTTTTGGCTGCCGTCCGACACATGCCTACAGTGATAGCCCTTATGAGCATTGGCACGATAGTCTTCGCTTATCTATACACAGACGGAGGAGTAAACCGCCAGATAGTGGCTGTATTCATCTTTGTTGAGATTTTCACATGT
>DAIOXG010000361.1:0-3202 GCA_036758085.1 Prevotella sp.
TACCAAAAGACAAGCGAAACATAATATAATTATGGGAGAATATATAGTATCGGCAAGAAAATACCGTCCGATGTCTTTCGATTCAGTAGTAGGCCAGTCAGCCCTCACCACGACATTAAAGAATGCCGTGAAGAGCGGAAAGCTCGCCCATGCCTATCTATTCTGCGGACCACGCGGAGTGGGAAAGACGACATGTGCACGCATTTTTGCAAAGGCAATAAACTGCCAGCACCCTACTCCCGACGGAGAGGCATGTAATGAATGTGAAAGTTGCAAGGCATTCAACGAGCAACGCTCGTATAATATCTTCGAGCTTGATGCTGCGAGCAACAACTCGGTGGAAAACATCAAGCAACTGATGGACCAGACACGTATTCCGCCGCAAGTGGGCAAATACAAGGTGTTTATCATCGACGAGGTACACATGCTTTCGACACAAGCCTTCAACGCATTTCTGAAAACACTGGAGGAGCCGCCAGCACACGTTATATTTATCCTCGCCACGACAGAGAAGCACAAGATTCTGCCAACAATTCTGTCACGTTGCCAGATATACGACTTCGAAAGAATGACAATACCTGGAATCATCAACCACTTGAAGATGGTTGCAGAAAAGGAGGGAATAACATACGAAGAGGAGGCACTCAACGTCATTGCCGAAAAAGCTGACGGAGGAATGCGCGATGCCCTCTCCGTATTTGACCAGGCTGCAAGTTTCTGCCAGGGCAATATTACATACAAGAAGGTAATAGAAGACCTCAACGTACTGGATGCCGAAAACTATTTCAACATAATAGACCTATGTTTGGAAAACAAGGCAGCAGAAGTTATGGTTCTGCTCAACAGCGTCATAGCGAAAGGCTTTGATGGAGGAAATCTGATTGGAGGACTGGCCACCCACGTACGCAACGTTCTTATGGCAAAAGACAGTCAAACGCTCCCACTATTGGAAGCAAGCCAGACACAGATAGAGAAATACAAGGCGCAAGCAGCAAAATGCCCGACAAAATTCTTGTATAAAGCCCTGAAGATAATGAACGAATGCGACGTGAACTATCGCCAGAGCAGCAACAAGAGACTACTCGTGGAGCTCACCCTCATACGGATAGCACAGATAACACAGCCCGACGACGAAGGCGACGCGGCGGGGCGTAGCCCCAAGAGATTGAAAAGCCTGTTTAAGAAACTTATTGCATCTACGCAGCAAAGGGTTGCCCAGCAGGTAGCAACCGCTGCAACCAACGCACGACAGGAGGAGCATACTGCCGGGCAAGGGGATGATGCGCCTAAAAAAGATGCTTCAGTTGATGGAAAAAGTGAGTCTGCAACAAACAACAGCAAGACTCCGGACAACACGCAAAAGCCACAAGCTGCCACTATGGCAAGCCGGCCGGCAATAAAGCTCGGCAGCATAGGAAAGTCTTTTGCGAATTTAAGGAAAGGACCGGAAAAGCCAGTATACGAGATAGAGCCGGAAGACAAGCACACTGGGCAACACGAGGAATTTAATGAAGACATGCTATTGCTGCAATGGCTGTCAATGTGTAACCGCATGCCGGAGAACATGTCGAGCACAGCAACCAGAATGAAGAACATCACTCCTACAATAACCGATTTTCCGGAAATAGAGATTGTAGTAGAGAACGAGATGCTGCTCAACGACATACAAAAGATACAGAAGCGCATAAGGAACACCCTCGTTCAGAAGCTGCACAATGATGACATTACGCTTAAATTCCGCATCGCACGTCCCGAGGAGATAAAGCGAATCCTTTCTCCAAAGGAAATATACGAAAAGTTATGTAATGAAAACCCCGCCGTGAAATCTCTCGGCGAGGTCTTCAAACTGGAATTTGCATAATTCCATTATCATATACATTCTTCTGCAAGACATTAAATCAGCGGCATTCCCATCCGCTCACATTCCTCCCTCATGCTCTTTGGCCAGATACTTGCCTGTATCTCGCCGAGATGAGCTTTATGGAGGAGAACCATACACAGACGGCTTTGGCCAATTCCTCCACCTATACTCTGCGGAAGTTCGCCGGCAAGAAGCCGTTTATGGAAATAAAGCTTCTCCCTCTCCGTCTTTCCGCATATTTCAAGCTGCCGCAAGAGAGCCTCTTTATTAACACGAATACCCATAGACGAAAGTTCCACGGCACGTCCGAGCACCGGATACCAAATCAGGATATCTCCATTCAATCCTTTATACCCCGGCTTACTCTCTGTCGTCCAGTCATCATAGTCTGGCGAACGTCCGTCATGCGGTTCGCCATTGGCAAGTTTTCCGCCAATACCTATAATAAACACAGCCCCATATTTACGGCAGATAAGGTCTTCACGCTCCTTAGCAGTTTTGTCCGGATACATGTCAAGAAGATCCTCACTATGAATGAAATGTATCTCCTGTGGAAGGAACGGCTTTATCTGTTCGTAACTTTCACAAACGAGAAACTCCGTTCGCTGAATGGCAGAATAAATTCTCCTGACGATATTCTTCAAGAAATCAAGATTGCGTTGTTTGTCATCAATAACCATTTCCCAATCCCACTGGTCAACGTACAGAGAATGCAGATTGTCAAGTTCCTCATCAGCTCTAATAGCATTCATGTCAGCATAAACCCCATATCCAGGCTCTACCTTATATTCTGCAAGAGTGAGTCTTTTCCATTTTGCCAAAGAATGAACGACCTCAGCCTCGGCATCGCCAAGATCCTTTATCGGAAAACTTACCGGACGTTCTACCCCATTAAGGTCGTCGTTAATGCCAAGTCCCTTCAATACGAACAGCGGTGCCGTAACTCGACGGAGCCGAAGCTCAGTTGAAAGATTCATCTGGAAAAACTCTTTTATTGTTTTTATACCCTGCTCGGTTTGCTTCATATCAAGCAGAGCCTTATAATCTACCGGTTCTATCAATTTGCTCATTGTCTGATTTGTTTTATATTAAAATTGACTGCAAAGGTAGAATAAATATATTATTTTGCAAAACAAACAAAGCATTTATTTACATATCGGCACGATAAACAACAATTAATTATCATTTTTACAGATAAGAATACAGCTTTTATAACAAACAGCAACAAGAACACAATCTTTTCTTGCCTCCCATTTGTCTTGTGTTTCTGCCGTACAAGAATGAGGGCAATCGAGTAGGAGGTAAACACTAATTATAGGTGTTTATCTCCTATTTTCGTGT